>NZ_JAAHHS010000129.1 GCF_010692395.1 Moorena sp. SIO3H5 | reverse complement strand
TGAGTTAGATAAAGTAGTCCCAGGACTGGAAGAAGAGCGGAAAATTATTATAAGTGGCAAGCAAATGCGAGCTCAAATCCCTCCCATGGGAGGGGTTGTCCGCCAGTCGTTGTTGAGTGACAAAACTTGGGCAAATTTGACTCAACTGTGGACGTATACTGATGTTAATGATTTGTTAATTGACCAGGAAGCCGATAGGGAAACCCTATTTGCTGGAACAGCAACAGGAGTCTTGCATCTGGAACTGGGAAGCGATGAGTGGTTGGACAGGAAAAGTATTGACCCTTCCCAACAGAGTATTCAAGTTCTAGAGTGCTACTCAGACAGTGGCTCCCACTACATCTTGGCAGGGACAGCAGCCGGAGTATTCCGATATGATGGCAGATTCTGGCAATCACTGAATAATAAGAGCTTGACCAATACCAATGTGGTTGCTCTGACTAGCTATGTAGAAGATGAAATCCGTATCATCTTAGCAGGGACAGCAACCGGAGTATTTCGACATGATGGCACTAGTTGGAGTCCTCTGAATGATGGCTTGGCAAATACTGATGTCCGTGACCTGACCAACTATTTGGAAAATGGCTCCTGCATCATCTTGGCAGGGACAGCAACCGGAGTATTTCGACATGATGGCACTAGCTGGAGCGAGCTCACTGGCTTGACAAATCCTAATGTCCGTGCTGTAGAAAGTTATGAAAAAAATGGCTCCCCGATCATTTTAGCGGGAACAGATGGGGGAGTCTTTCAACATGATAGCACTAACTGGAGCGAGCTAGCTGGCTTGACAAATCGTGATGTCCATGATGTAGAGACCTATGAAGAAAGTGGTTCCCGCATCATCTTAGCGGGCACAGCAGGGGGAGTCTTTAAATATGATGGCAGTAACTGGAGCCCTCTGAATGATGGCTTGACAAATACTGATGTCCGTGATGTAGAGAGCTATGAAGAAAGTGGCTCCCCCATCATCTTGGCGGGCACAGCAGCTGGAGTCTTTAAACATGATGGCAGTAACTGGACCGAGCTAGCTGACTTGACAAATACTGATGTCCGTGCTGTAGAGAGCTATGAAGAAAGTGGCTCCCCCATGATAGTGGCAGGGACAGTAGGAGGAGTGTCTGAAAATGATGGCACTAGCTGGAGCGAACTTACGACTGATTTGCCTACAAGCATCGGGGCATTGGAAAGTTACGAACGCAATGGTATTTTCTACATCTTCGCAGGAACAGAAGAAGGTCTATTTCGCCGAGAACACAATGGTATTAGTTGGGATTTAGATGCTGATTTAGGAGCTCGTAATGTCCAAGATTTGGAGATTTATGCAGAAAAAAGCGATCGCTATCTGTTAGCCGGGACAAACACAGGGGTATTTCGTCTAAATCTGGATCGAGGGGATGGGGAATGGGAAAATATTACCTATGACTTGACAAAGACTGATGTTCGTGCTCTGACAACTTATATAGAAAATGGAGTACGTACACTATTTGTGGGGACTACCGAGGGAGATATCTTTAGCTTAAAGTCCGATTCCCAATCCTGGATTAAATTTGATAATAACGTTCCCAATAAAGAAGCTATAACAGCTCTGGCGACTTATGAATTATGGGGCGGACGCTATTTGTGGGCAGGGACAAATTTAGGAGTATTTCGCCTCAAGCTGGGAGAGAATGCCTGGGAGGATTTTAATACTGACTTGCCCAATAAACAGGTTGAAGCTCTAGATATTTATCAAGATAGTGGCGATATCTCCCTGTTGGCTGGCACCAGAGAAGGCATATTTGGTCGGGATCTGACAGATTTAACCGCTAGCTGGAATAAGTTTTCTGATAGCTGGGAAAATGGTGAAAAAGAAGTCAGGGTTCTGAAAACTTACCAGTACAATGACACACGCTATCTATTGATAGCAATCGGAACAGGAGACATATTGAGTCGAGACTTTGGTGGGAATAGCTGGCATAAACTTGATGATGAAGGATTGACAAATACAGATGTTCGCAGCCTGACGATCGATATTCAAGGTAATTATAAATACCTGTTAGCAGGAACAGCAGGGGGTATATTTCGCCAGGAACTGAACCAACAGCAGAGATGGGAACGGTTTGATAATGGCTTGACAAATACCGATGTAAACGTGCTGGAGATATACGAACAAAACGGTTCTCGCTACATCTTGGCGGGAACCGCAGAAAATGTATGTCGCCGCAATCTGGATGATCCTGACCAGACTTGGCATCACTTATCCAGGGGATGGATAAATCGCGAAGTCCGCGACATCAAGACTTATACAAAAAATCGTAAGTGTTATATCTTTGCAGGGACATCTGATGGAGTATTTTCCTTGACGTTTAATAATAGCGAGGATGACACCCAAAGCTGGATTTCCCTGAATAATGAGGATAGTAACAATAGCTTGCCTGATAAAGATGTGCGCGCCCTCGATCTTAAAACACAAGATAAGAGGCTTTACATGTTCGTGGGGACAAAATCCGGTGTATTTAGAAGTTTTTTAAATGTAGAGCAAGAAGATCAGGCAGAGGATTTAAGTTCAAAGCTAAACTCTCTGGAATATTTGCCAAATTCAGACCTAGAAGAGCTAGAAAAGTCGTTGGTAGAATTCCTTTATCAAGTCTCGTCAGCTCTCGGTGCTTTTTCAGGGCAATTAAATCCGGTTTTAGCTTCTCAAACTTATCAGCAGACTATAAACATTACTACAAAACCGAAGGTTTCGGGTTGGGAGCACGAAAATAGGGCTTTAACCAACAACAATGTCTATAGCTTAGGTTTAGATACCCAGGATAATGTAACTTGGCTATTTGCAGGGACTAAAGGTGGTAATATCTATCGTCGTGCTATCTTCCAGGAAGATAGTCAGTGGATCCAAATGCGACAAGCCCTAGCTAATGATGTCCGGGCGATCGCCATTAGTAAGCAAGGTCAAGTATTTATTGGCACACGCAACCACTGTATTTTGAAAGGCACCGAAAGTATAGAATCAACAGCAATACTGCCTGGAGACTCTCTGTCTATCCAACAGCGTCAGGAACTCACGGAAGATAATACCTTAAACGCAATGCCTTCAGAGCAGGTTGTGATGCCAGGTAGTTTAGTGCGCTGGAATCTGATCGATCAACTTGGGTTTAAGGGGGAGATAACCACAAAACCAGGGGAAATCCTTCTGGAGGCTGCAACCGAAGCTGACAAAATTATCAGTGAGGTTGCTTCCTTAAAGGATGTAATCCAAGGACAGCAGCGCACAGTGATTAAGCTAGTTGAACCCCTCCTGAATACCTACGATCGCACCACAGTGACCATCAACGCCAATGTTGCTTTGGTTACCCACGGGGAAACCGTTGCTGATGAAGTGCTCGGTAGCGGTGATGGGGCGAAGATGAACCAGGAATTTCTCCTGAAAAATCCACCCTTAACCTATGTTTCGGCAGATACAGCTACCGGTAGCGAAAGCACCCTGAGCGTGCGTGTGGATGGTTTACTGTGGAAAGAAGTTACCTCCCTTTATGAGTTAACATCCCCAGAACAGCGGTATATGACACGGATAGACGATGATGGCAAAACCCGTGTGATCTTTGGGGATGGCTACAAAGGGGCACGACCGACAACTGGGGAGGAAAATATCACTGCTACCTATCGTACAGGTATTGGTCCTGATGGTGAAGTCGCAGCTAACACAATCTCTTTAGTACAAAGCGCACCGTTAGGTGTGGTGGAGGCAACTAATCCCCAAGCTGCAACGGGTGCAGCACCACCAGAAACTAGGGACGAAGCACGGCAAAATGCTCCCCTGAAAACGCGGTCTTTGGATCGGATTATTTCTTTGCAAGATTACGAGTACTTTATCGGTGGCTTCTCTAGTATTGGGAAGGTTATTGCTACTCAGTTGCAAATGACGGCAAATTATGGTATGGTACAAGCAACGATAGCTGGTCGCAATGGCGCACCAGTTGAACCTGACTCAAATCTTTACGCTCAAATTAAACAAGCTGTTGAAGACGTAAGGGATCCCACTCTCAGCTTAGGTGGTGGTCCGGCATCTCAGTTCAGCCTTGACAGTTACCAGGGTCTATTGTTCAATATTAAGGCGAATCTCTGGATTAACTGGCAATATGTGGCTGATACTGTAATGAGTGATGTAAAAAAGGTGCTTAAGGAGGCATTTGCTTTTGAAAAGCGTGCCTTTGCTCAGAATGTAACTGCTGCAGAGATCCTCCAGTTAATTCAGTCAATTCAAGGGGTTGATGGTGTAGACTTGGATGCCCTTTACTTAGATGGCTACGATCAAAAGTTCAACCAATTCCTAGAAGCAAAACCAGCTTCTTGGAATGGTCTTGAGGTGGAACCGGCTCAACTGCTATTACTCAATCCGGTCTCAGGCAGTATTGAGTTAGAGATACGATAACGAATCACCATTAAAACTTCATGAAACCCTTGATTAATAAGGGTTTTTGTTTTGTCTAGCCAGCCCAACTTAAGTTCAAAACCTCAACGTTTTGGATAACCATAGCTAAGAAATCGTTAACGGTGACGGAAAACATGGTGAGGGAGAAACTATACGAGCTATTACCAGCTATCTATCGTCGGAAAGATTTCTTTTCAGGCGAACCCCTGCGAGCCTTGCTGGCGATCGTCGAGCAAGAACTGGGCATCCTCGAAGCCGATATCAATAACCTCTACGAAAACTGGTTCATTGAAACCTGCGATCAATGGGTATTGCCCTACATTGCTGAATTGGTAGGGATTCAAGACTTAAATGACCCGGAAAAGATTTTACCCGTTCAGCGCAGTCGCATTGGTAATGCGATTCGCTATCGCAGGCATAAAGGGACTCCCAGAACCCTAGAGCTAGCCATTGAGAATACCACGGGGTGGACAGTGCGGGTCGTGGAAATGTTCAACTACGTCCTCACCACTCAGTATATCCAAAGAGTCCGCCTGCAGTCCGCTGCCACGTTTGCTCTGACTCAAAGTACGGCAATGGTGGCGATGCAGGATTTATTTGACAGTAATGCTCATACCTTAGATATCCGTGCTTTTGATGGCAATCAAATCAGATACAACCTTAAAAGTCTCAGTCTATTTATTTGGAGACTACAAAGCTATCCAATAAAACGCTCTACCCCATGCTATAGGCCAGAATTACCCATCAAGGCGGTAGATATTAGGCGTTGGGATACCAGGGATGACACCAGCAAATATGAATTTGAACAGGCGGTTTTTGGCTTTAATACATCCCCTAGCCAGCGCAAACATACCGTGCAGGTGAGTCCAAGAGTGATCAGCAATAGGAATGGCTATTACAGGCACAAGCTCAAGAAAAAATCTAAACCTGACTGGCCAGTAATCAACCAAACCGGTTGCTATACCTTTCACCCCTTGGGTTACGATATGCCTTTGTTCAATCAGCCAAAAAGTAGAGAAAATCAGAATCTATGGGCTCATGAATTGGACAGTCTTGAACTTCCAATCCCAATCAGTCATAAGGCCTTTGAGGAAGATTTAAGACCTTTCCAAACGTCTACTCCCGAGGAGGAAACTGATGAAAAATTCATTAAAGTTTTCCGATTAGGTGATGACGACGATTATATCTATCCTAATGATTGGGTGGAGCAGCAGACGGAAAATACGACTTACAGTCTATTAAAAATGGCAAAAGACTATCGCAAGTCCGTTGACCTCAAAGAAGTGCCAGCGCCAGAGGTAGATCGCTCAGAACCAGAACTCAATAGCGAGTACTATTACGGAGCTGCGCGCAGCCTGGTGATATATATAAAGCGTGGAAAAAATCAAGGGGCAGAATATCCAGCCATACCACCAGAAAAGATTATTGCCCAACGATTAACCAATTGGGAAGAACCGCCACCCGGTAAAATCGCCGTAGACGTGGAATTGGGTCGGCTAATGTTCGCCAGTGGCGAGGATCCGGGTTGGGATAATTTAGAAGTTAACTTCAGCTATGGCTTTAGTGCTAATATGGGAGGCGGTCCTTATAATCGGAGTCAAACTCTGGTTCAGGATGCAGAAACAATTCGGTGGGTAGCCAGAAAAATGCCTCCAGAGGCTACCGAAAACTGGTATACATCGCTGTCCGAAGCCATCGCCGCTTGGAAGGCAAGCGGCGAGTCCCACAACACGATCAGGATAATGGACAATCAAGCGCACTTTACGGCGCGCACCCTTACAGCACCTGTAGTTGACGATACGTTGCTGATCGAACTCGGTCCGTGCGATCGCTTGACAATCGAAGCAGGAAATGGTTACCGACCAACGATAAGTCCTTTGGGAGGGGATCTGATCGTGAGCGGTGCTGAGGGGTCAACGTTACGGCTAAATGGTGTGCTTTGTGGCGGTAAAGTCATCGTCGCAGGGAAGGCGCAACTAGAAGTAGACCACTGTACGATTCGACCCAAGCGATCTCCTGACCAACACCAAGAAACTCTTGTGGGCATTAGCGAAGTCTCTGGGGAGACCAACGTGACAATCTCTAATAGTATTGTTGGGCAGGTAAATTTGCCCATTGAAAGTGGAGCGTTGGCACTGCGCGATAGTATAATCGATGGGGCCGGATCGGCAGCAATCCGGTCGTTGGGAAGACACCATGGACTCGTGACAAAAATCGAGCGCTCGACAATTTTTGGGGGAGTATATATAGAAGAAATGGAGTTGGGTTCGGAAACAATCTTTATGGAACCCGTAAAAGCCGAAAAACAAGGAAGTGGCGGTCTGCGGTATAGCTACGCCCCAGTGGGTTACCAAATCTCAGCACAGCCACCAACAGAAGAAGAAAATTATTATTACTCTACACCAGAACGATATGAGTGCCAGCCAAAGACTTTGGAGAATTCAGAACTACAGCCCAGTTTTACATCCCAGCAGTACGGTCAACCGACTTATGCTCAGTTAAGCCTCAGTTGCCCTCAAGAAATTCAAAAGGGGGCAGAAAATAATACTGAAATGGGGGCGTTCAATAATTTGCAGAGACCGCAACAAGAGGCAAATTTAGCAGCAAGTTTGGATGAATACTTGCGCTTGGGCATGGAAGTCAGCACAGTTTATAAAAATTAACCAAAAAAATTAACAAAAAATAACACGCGAGGTTAAACAGATGAAAGGGGATTTTACTCGTTGGACATTTGATGCCAGCAACCGTTACAGCAGTGTTCGCCTACAGCAAGGTCGGGTATTGTTAGATGCGGACTGGAACGAACAGCTAGATATAATTGCTTACAGAGAACAGATCGCGAACAAGGAGATTATTGGACTCCATGGAGTGCCAGATCTCAATAGTTTTGCTATTGATTTTGAAATAGAAAACCCAAGTAATATTAAGCTGAGTGAAGGACGATGTTATGTAGAGGGTGTCCTCTGTGAAAATCCTCAAGAGGACTATAAGCTTGATATACTAACAGTCCCGGGTATATTAGAAAAAGACGGAACAACTGCCAATCCAGGGGATTACCTAGTCTATTTAGAGGTATGGCAGCATCACATTACAACTATAGAAGACCAAAACCTGCTAGAGCCAGCCCTGGGGGGACCCGATACGACCACTCGCACCCAGACTTACTGGCAGTTAAAGGCACAAGAATTGACCGACAAGGGACAATGGCGGGACGAGTGGAAAACCTTACTGACTGAGAACCAGCAGAAAGGGAAACTCAAGGTAAAGAGTGGAACAGCGTTGCCCAACGATCTTTACAGGGTAGAAATACATGAAGTTGCGGACGACAATGTAGAGGATACTACGTTTAAGTGGGCCAGAAACAATGCTTCCATGGCCGCAAAAGTGACAAAAATTGAGACCTTTAAGATTACAGTTTTAAAAAATAATCAAATCCAATTTACAGAGGAACAGGGTAAAGAGTGGTGGATAGAAATTACAGACGAAGAACGTGTAAAAGCAGGTGAACCAGGATTCTTTCTAAAAGTAGATCATGTAGGGGAAAGTAATGATGGACTGATCCTAACTATAAATCAAAATACTTGGGATCAGGAAGAAATAAATCAGTTAAACCCTGACGAAAAAATCACAACTGTACGGATTTGGGAAACAAATGTAAGAGAGATAAAATTCCTCTCTGAGGAAGAAATTAATCAAGATTTTATAGAACTGGAAAAAGGGCTACAAGTCAAGTTTGTTCATACAGTAGATGAAAAATACAGGACCGGAGATTATTGGTTAATCCCAACCCGCTCTCAACAAGAAGTTGTGTGGCCAGCAGACGACAAAGAACCAGACGGGATTGTATATCACTACTGTCCATTGGCGATTGTCAATTATCAGAATATTCCCAATTCTCTATGGACAGTGCTTCAGGATTGCCGGGAAATTTTCCCAGCTCTGACAGAGATGGCGCGGGAAACGGGATTATATAACGGGGTTGTACCAAAAGGAAGGAAGTTATCAATTGGGGTACATAGCTACAATGATGCCCGCCGTGATCAAGAAACAGAACCATTCCATACTGATGACCAGCTCGAGATTCAAGGTGGAAAGCAACTCACTTTGAATGTGGGCTATTGGAAGGATGAACTGGAAGAAAAAGCACCAGATCCCGTCGATCAGGCCATCAGCTTCAGCATCTGTGAACAAGAGGTGATGCGTCTGACCAAAGACAATCTGACGATAACTGGTAGTAAAGACCTGATTGTAGAAGGGACAAGTTGGCTCAAGGGTGTTGTAGCGATCGGAACAGAACCTCCCGACGAGACAATTGGGTTGCTGGTAAATCCAGACTTAACTAATGACGATACTAATAATGAACTCATCGGTCAGAAGTTGGCACCGAAGTTGACAGCTTATGCTGATAACAACACTCTCACAGCTTTGGATATTGATCCCACATTTAATAATAATGGTAAGACCAATGTTTCACACTATGGGTTGAAAGTTCAAAACGGCGAAGTATTAATTGGTCACGAGCAACAAGACCTATCAAACAAACAGGATTTATGCACAGGGGTATATTTCCGACCGGAAGTGACAGCGACAAAGCATAAACAGAAGTTAGCGGCCTTATATATAAACCCAAACTTTAATGAGAACGGTCAAAGTCCGGTGTACAAGTTTGGGTTGATGATAGAAAAAGGTAAAGTTGGCATTGGCCGTGAAACTCGAACACGAGATGAAGAACACGACAAACACCGGATCGGGGTAGACTTACGACCGGAAGTGGATGCCAGGGACTCGAACGACAAGCTAGTCGGATTGTACATTAAGCCTGATTTTAAGGATACATGTAGTTGCGGAATAACAGAAGCAGCCCAGTATGGGTTGATAGTAGAAGAGGGGCGTGTCGCCTTTGGACCAAAGTTAACTGTTAACGGAAACCAAGAGTATTTAGTAGATATTGGAAAAGATCCAAATGATCCTGATGATCTTACAAAAGCACGCTTGAAAGTGGCGGGAGATCTGGAGGTTTACGGTAAGGTAACCTACCATGCAGAGAAAGGAGCCCCAGGTAATGTGGAACTGGGTCAGCAAAATCAAGATAAGTTAAAGATTCATGGAAAACTGAAAACCAAGCATACCTCTGGCAAACTAAAGGTTATTAGCCCCTTGGAAGTCGAGCTAGACGGAGATAATAACCAAGATTTTCTGTCACTGTTTGCTGCCACACAAAGTGAGCCTGTTAATGGCAGGATAGTTTGGAAAAAGGGCATAGTAACACAGGAGGGGATAGACGAGGAAGCCGAAGATGATGAAGACACAAAATACAAAGAAGAGGCTCAAGAAGCAGCAGCTATTTATTCTGTAGTAGAAGGAGACGGTACAAGTACTTCATCAGGGGAGTTAAGATTTAGCACAGGTCAGGACGGGACGTTAGCGGATTGGGTGGTCATTAAACCAGATGGTAATGTAGGCATCGGTACTGATGACCCAGGAGACAATCAACTCAAAGTTACTGGAACTACTGACTTACAAACTTTGGTTGTAAATACTAGTTTACAAGTAAATCAAGGTGCCGATACCGATGTATATTCACTGAACCTCACAGGTGTTTGGAGTAGAACTCAACCGACTTTGACAATTCCCAATGGAAATGTATGTATTGGGGCGACTGAAATTCCCAGGGAAAAAGTTGTAAATAATAAGCAACCAAAGTTGTATGTAAAAGGGGCAGCAAACGAATTAGTCAGTTTTGATACAAACTTGAGCGTTCTTGGTTCTACAGATCTAGAAACGCTGACGGTAACACCAGAACTAGTTGCTACAGAAAATAACGAAATCCTGGTAGCGGCAAGAATTGAGCCAAGTTTCGATGCAGCTACTTACCAAAATGTAAAGACGTTGGGACTGCAGGTAGTTAAGGGGGATGTAGACCTCGACGATGGCCATCTAAACATAAAATTAGGACAATTAGTTTTCGGGACACCCGCAGCCTCAACATCCGATAAGTTGAGAGTGACAGGGGGTTCTACCCTCTTAGAAGGTAATCTGCAAGTCGGTAAAAATACTATTGCTCTGAAGGTAAATCAAGCAAATCAAGAAGTCGGCATCGGAGGAGACTCCCAAAGTGGTTACAAGTTAGCCGTTACCGGTGCTACTAAATTAACAGGCAAGCTAGAAGTAGCACCAAGTTTGACCGGTACTAGCAATGCCACGAAAATCACACCAACTTTGACAAGTTCAGCAAATAATGACGTCCTAGCAGCGCTGAGAATTAATCCAACTTTCAGCGGTGGTCATACAGGTCTTAAGAAGTTGGGACTGGTTGTCGAGCAAGGGGATGTGGTTGTTAAGAGTGGCAATCTGACTGTAGAAACGGGCAATGTGGCGATCGGGTCCGCGACGATAGATCCAGACCACGCATTATCTGTAACAGGTGGTTCGACAATCGACATCCTGACAGTGACAGGTGAAAGCACCCTCACCAGTAATTTGTCAGTACTGGAAGATGTGGAGATCGCAGGGAACACGAACTTAGAGGGTGCTTTAACAGTAGATGGAAGTGTTGGTATTGGCACAACAGAAGCTCCGCAAGCAAAGCTGCAAGTAAGCGGTGGAGCGATAATGCCTGCTGTTGGGAACACAGAGAACTCTGGTATATTATTTCCAAAAGATCCTGGAACGAACGAGGGCCACGGCGATGCAGCATGGATACGATACTACGTCAGAGAGCAGGCTGAAAACACTACCTTTGAGATTGGAACCTCTAATGACTCTAACGATCATATTGTTTTGCAGACTAGCGGTGCTGTCGGGATTGGGAAAGTGCCAGGAGAGGGAGGACAATCTCCTGTAACTAACCTCAAACTAGACGTTAATGGCAAAATACTCGCTGAGAATGTGGAGTTATCAAGCGATGCAACGTTAAAAGAAAATGTTAAGCCCCTAAAAAACGGGCTTAAAAAGATCCTAGGTTTGCGGGGAGTGAGCTACCAATGGAAAGATGAGCAAAAAGCTAGCCAAGAAACACAAATTGGACTGGTAGCCCAAGAGGTAGAAGAGGTGTTCCCAGAACTAGTAAGCACTGATTCCCAGGGGATGAAGTCTCTGAGTTATTCTAAGCTTATTGCCCCTCTCATAGAAGCTATTAAGGAGCAAAACAAGAAAATTTTGGAACTGGCCAAGCAAGTTAAACAGCAGCAAACTAAAATCACACAGTTGCAGGCTCTCAATAAGGAGTAATTACATCATTTCCCAGATTAGCCCCCTAGGGCGTGTTTTAAAAGTTTTCCGCAAGATTATGATCCCCCCCAGCCCCCCTTAATAAGGGGGGAGCCATACTCGCTCGTCCCCCACCCCCCTAGGGCGTGTTTTAAAAGTTTTCCGCAAGATTATGATCCCCCCCAGCCCCCCTTAATAAGGGGGGAGCCATACTCGCTCGTCCCCCTTTTTTAAGGGGGATAATGGGGGATCTCCGAGGCAAGAAGACATGCCCTAGCCCCCCAAATTTGGGGGATTTAGGGGGCTTGACCAAAACCAAACGTTAGTAGCTACAAACCATGAAAGAGAAATTAGAACAGCGTCTCCAATCCCTCAAAGCTGAATTTGATGCAGGTCAAAAACTCCTGGCTGAGTATGAAACCAAGCAAATGAATCTGCGAGAAACCTTACTGCGCATCAGCGGTGCTATTCAGGTTATTGAGGAAGAGTTGAATCAGTTCACAGAAGCGGAAAATGACGGTCAGCCAGTGGAAAGTGAGGTGGTTGTTGACAGTTGACCGTAAGCATATGCGCTACGCGCACGCTGCGCGAACAGCCGTCAGCTATCAGCTATCAGCTAATGGGCTACACCCACGCTACCTAACACAGATAAAATGAATGCTTAAGAAGTTGATTCAAAAGCTGAAAGCTGAATACTGAAAGCTGAATGCTGAATGCTTACGCAGTTATCTCAAGAGCAATTAATCACCAGAAGAACAAAAAAGGAGTATAAACAATGCCAGTAACACCAACTTATCCTGGAGTTTATGTAGAAGAAATTCCTTCGGGGGTACGGACGATAACAGGTGTAGCCACTTCAATTACAGCCTTTATCGGTCGAGCACAAAAAGGAGCCACCAATGATCCCATCCTAATCAACAGCTACGGAGAATACGAGCGCATATTTGGCGGGTTGTGGAATGAGAGTACCATGGGTTTCGCGGTACGGGATTTCTACACAAATGGCGGGAGTCAGGCAGTAATTGTTCGACTGTTCAATCCTGGAGAAATGCAAGCTACAGATACAAACGGAGTCTTCGAAACAGTAAGTGCGATTAAAACTGAAGCTGACAGCGATACCACAGATAATAAAGAGGATGGCATTACAGAGGCAAAAAACCATTTAGATATTACACCTCCTCCAGCAGTAAGTGATCCTAACAATTGGCCAGAGCAAAGCACAGGGGAAGGAAAGATAGCCAAAGACTTTGCCATCGAGATGTATAACTCTAATGTCTGGGCAGCAGTAGATGACATTAAAAATGCAGGGAATGAAGCCGCTGGCATTACAGCGGCAAAACGCCATTTGGATAATAAAACTCCTCCACCAGGAGGCGAACCTAAAACTTGGCCATACCAAAATACAGAGCGAGGACAGACAGCTAAAAAAATTGCCATCGAACTCCATAAATTACAGGACGTAATTCCAGTAGTAAACGATATTAAAGATACAGAAAACAAAGACGATGGTATTGAAGCTGCACAAACTCATTTAGATACTCAACCTGAGCAGCTAAGCAACGATCCTAACACTTGGCCAGAGCAAACTACAGTGCCAGGAAAGATAGCCAAAGAGATTGCGATAAATATCTATAGTTTATCCGATGAATTAACCGTTGAGCAGTACCAAGAAGAAGTCGATAAAATTATTGGTAATGTGCTCGAAAGCCATGGATTAATTAATATTGTTTCAGCAGAAGACTATGAAGGAAGAGTCGATATAATTGTTACTTCACTCAAGATTGATGTGTCAGATGAGAAGTATACAAAAGAAATCGATCAAATAGTTGCTGACTTGCAGATCAGGCAGAAGGCACAATTATCAGTAGGAACAGATAATGAACTGTTCCTGGAAGCAGCAAACGAGGGGTCTTGGGGCAACGAATTGCGGGCTCGGGTTGACTATGAGGGACTAGAAGACGGCAGTGCATTGTTCAATCTATCCGTAAGGGATGGAGGGACCGGAGAAGTCGAAACGTTCCAGAATCTATCTGTTGACGAAAGCGAAACGCGATACATTAAGAAGGTACTGGAAAAAGATTCACAATTAGTACGGGTAATTGGGATATTGCCTGGTGCTAGACCAGAGCAGAATGCTAGCACATGGGAAGAGATAGAGGATCAAATTGACGAAGGCTCCCGAGAAGAAGAAAAGAAGAAATTTAAGGCGGAAGGAGTGTGGTACGAACTGTGTTCAAATGGGGTGCAACCAATAGACCGTGCAGGAAATGGCGACCCCCTGGAAAGTAATAACTTTACTGAAGGAGAAGGCGACAAAACAGGAATTTATGCTCTGGAAAAGGCCGACTTGTTTAACTTGCTCTGCATCCCACCCTACAAAGAGGCCGCTGATGGACTAGATGTTGAAACAGGGGTAATTGATCAAGCGATCGCCTATTGCCAGAAACGCCGGGCTATGATGATTATCGACTCTCCTAGCGGTTGGAAGAAGAAGGAAGACGCAAAATCAGGAATTAAGAATCAGGTGGGGTCTACCAGTGAAAATGCAGCCATTTTCTTCCCGCGCCTCGTGATGCCTAACCCTCTCAAAGAAAATCAAATAGAAGTATTTGCCGCCTGTGGGGCTGTGGCAGGAATCTTCGCTCGCACCGATGGTACCAGGGGTGTATGGAAGGCCCCAGCCGGTTTGGAAGCCGTCTTAAAAGGAGTTATAGGTCTCAGCGTCCCCCTGACAGACCCCGAAAATGGAGAGTTGAACCCTCTGGGAATTAACTGCTTGCGGAATAGACCGCCAGCGGGTAAAATAGTGTGGGGTTCGCGAACCAGAGTGGGAGACGACATGCTAGCCTCAGAATGGAAATACATTCCGGTACGGCGACTCGCATTGTACCTAGAAGAAACCTTGTATCGCAATACCAAGTGGGCCGTATTTGAACCGAACGACGAACCCCTGTGGTCTCAACTTCGATTAAGCATCGGCTCGTTTATGCAAAATCTCTTCAAGCAAGGGGCATTCCAAGGCAGCTCCCCCAAAGACGCTTACTTTGTCAAGTGTGACAAGGAAACCACAACCCAGTATGATATCGATCGGGGGATAGTTAATATCATGATCGGGTTTGCACCCTTGAAGCCAGCAGAATTTGTGATTCTGAAATTCCAACAGATAGCAGGACAATCATAATAAAATTGTTAATTGCTAATTGATGGATTGGCGTTGCTTAATAATGGAATAATTTTAAGAGTGAGTTGGAATAGGTATCTGGCCTTGGAATGGGCATCAGGCGTGGAACGGGCATCTTGCCTGTTACAATTTTCGAGCGGGCAGGATGCCCACTCTACTCATGGGGGCATCCTGCCCACTCTACTCCTATTAATTCAAAGATTTAGCAACGCCAGGGAACTGCCGACCAAAGAAAAAAATAACTAAGGGAAAAAGGAGAGAGAAATGCCAGTAACACCAACCTATCCTGGGGTCTATATAGAAGAAATACCCTCAGGAGTCCGCACGATAACAGGCGTAGCCACTTCAATCACAGCCTTTATCGGTAGGGCATTACGGGGACCGACCGATGAGCCAATACTAATTAATAACTACGGAGAATACGAGCGCATATTTGGCGGATTGTGGAATCACAGTACCATGAGTTTCGCGGTGCGGGATTTCTACACTAATGGTGGAAGTCAGGCGGTGATTGTTCGACTTTACAAACAAAAAGATTTAGAGCAGGAAAAAGCCACCTTGAAGGCAGGTCAAGACGATGGCAGTGCAGTTGATTTAGAAGCTGCAAACCCGGGAGTATGGGGAAACAAGCTGCGGGCCAGGGTTGACAGGAATTTTCCCAAAAGCATTACGGATGAGGGCACACACGAAACCGATAAATTGTTCAATCTCTATATAAGAGACGGAGAGACAGAGGAAGTAGAAACATTCCTGAATGTCTCGGCGAAGTACGGTCACCCTCGACAAGTAGATAAGGTACTAGAACATAGTTCAAACCTAGTGCGTTACCATGGAACAGTTACAGCAGATCTACCTATTCCAACGCCAAATGATCAAGATTTGAACGAAGAAGATTTGAAAAAAGATTTGTGGAGCGATACTCGCTCAAATAAGGTAGCTGACGATCACCAAGGCTCAGATGGAGATGCGATCACACAAGAGGAATTCACTGGTACAGGAAAGGAAGGAGACAAAGAGGGACTTTATGCCCTAGAGAATACGGACTTGTTTAACTTGCTGTGCATCCCACCCTTTGTACCAGGTGGGGATATAACTTCAAGTCTAATTGACGACGCTTTGGGATATTGCCTGAAGCGCCGCGCCATGATGATTATCGACTCTCCTAGTAGTTGGGATAGTAAGGATGATGCGAAAACAGGGATTGATGAGTCAAGTCAAGTCGGGTCAGTCAGTACCAATGGAGCCATCTTCTTCCCGCGCCTCATGATGCCCAACCCCCTCAAAGAGAATCAAATAGAAGAATTTGCCCCTTGCGGGGCTATAGCAGGAGTATTTGCCCGCACGGATGCCAGCCGGGGAGTTTGGAAAGCACCAGCGGGTTTGGAAGCCGTCTTAAAAGGAGTTATAGGTCTCAGCGTCCCCCTGACCGATCCTGAAAATGGGGAGTTGAACCCTAAAGGGATTAACTGCTTGCGAGTGATGCCACCAGCAGGTCGAATCGTCTGGGGTTCGCGCACCAGGGTAGGAGACGATATGCTGGCTTCGGAATGGAAATACATCCCCGTGCGCCGACTAGCATTATACCTGGAAGAAACCTTGTATCGCAATACCCAATGGGCTGTATTTGAACCCAATGACGAACCCCTGTGGTCTCAACTGCGATTGAATATCGGCGCGTTTATGCAAAATCTCTTCAAGCAAGGAGCATTTCAAGGCAGTTCCCCCAAGGACGCTTACTTTGTCAAGTGTGACAAGGAAACAACGACTCAGTACGATATAGACCGGGGGATTGTCAACATCCTAATTGGATTTGCCCCCCTCAAGCCCGCAGAATTTGTAATACTCAAGTTCCAACAAATAGCAGGACAATCTTAAGGAGGAAACCATGGCTCAATTTTCAGTAAATGCAGAACGATTTGACCCCTATAAAAACTTCAAATTCCGGGTCAAATGGGATGGGAACTACGTAGCGGGAGTTAGTAAAGTTGGTGCCTTAAGTCGGAGCACCGAAGTGATAGAACATCGCACAGGGGGAGACGCCAGCAGTTCCCGATTATCCCCAGGACAAACTAAGTACGAAGCAATTACATTAGAACGGGGGGTAACCCACGACCCAGCCTTTGAACAATGGGCTAATAAGGTCTGGAACTACGGCTCGGGTTTGGGATCCGAAGTGTCCTTGAAAGACTTCCGCAAGGATATCATTATCGAGGTGATGAACGAAGCCGGACAAGTAGCGATCGCTTATAAAGTATATCGCTGCTGGGTATCGGAATTCCAAGCATTACCAGAGTTGGATGCAAGCGGCAACGAAATCGCAATCCAGAGCATTCAACTCCAAAATGAAGGATGGGAACGTGACTATGACGTGACGGAACCGACAGAACCCAGTTTCACTGAACCGGCATAGATATAGCGCTACGCGCAAAGGCAAGAGGCAAGAGGAACCCACCCCTAACCCCTCCCAGGAGGGGAAGGCAAAAGTTGACGTGCATTAGCTTTTGCTGCTTTTATCAATGTCAAACACCTTAATGCGTAGTCCTATAAAAGGAAGGCTGATGGGCAAAAAGAATCGGATTAAAAATTAGTAGACCTCTGGCAAAAATAAATATGAAATCAAAATCTATCCCTTTTATCTTTTGCCTTTTGCATGCATGCCTTTTGCCTTATAATCACCAAGGTTGATGAGACTTATAAAAGAGGTCTAGTGTAGTCCAATGCGACCACTAACAGCAAATGAGCTAATACGTTGTTGGGAAATAGGACAGAGTCAACATCCCCTGGACAGGGCGTTGACTCTTTTGAGTTTTGCTTGTCCGGAAAAGCCGAGGGCCACACTGGCTACTATGAGTATCGGACAGCGGGACGCTTATTTATTAACCCTACGAGAAATCACCTTCGGGGAGCAAATGAATAGTTGGGTAAACTGTCCCGAATGTAGCGAACGGTTAGAGTTTACCATGAAAACATCCCAGATGCGCTTGGTAGAACTGCGGGAACCAAAAGCAGAAAAGTATATAATCAACGTCGGGGAGTGGGAGTTGCACTATAGATTACCGAATAGTTGGGACTTAGCTGGAATAGTGGGAAGCAAAGATGATGAGAAAGCGGCGAGACACCTGAGACAAAACTGTTTGGTGGGAGCAAGCCGATGGGGACAAAAGTAGAACG
>NZ_JAAHHS010000128.1 GCF_010692395.1 Moorena sp. SIO3H5 | reverse complement strand
TTTTCCCTCTTACCTGCTCCCGTCTTGATGCAGTCGCTCATAGTGGAAACCCCCAAGACCGCGCTGCATCGCTGCTCCCTGCTCCCTGCTCCCTGCTCCCTAACAACCATAAATTTGTACCTCACAAGTCGTAGAATTGCTATAGTAACAACCATGTCATCTCAAAAACATGTCATATCAAAAACCTAAAATAGTAATCATCGGGGCTGGTTTTGCAGGATTGACAGCGGTCAAAAATTTGGCCAGAGTCAATGCAGAGGTTTTATTGATAGACCGCAACAACTATCATACGTTTGTACCTTTACTCTATCAAGTAGCTACTGGTTTTATTCCCCCAGAAACGGTAGCCTATCCATTGCGAAAATTCTTGCGATACGCTCCTAATACCAGTTTTTTGAAAGCAGAAGTTTTAGAAATAGACTTTACCGCTAAAGTTGTTAAAACTGATCAAAGAAATATTAATTATGACTATTTGGTAATAGCTACGGGGAGTCAAACTAAGTTTCTCGGTGTAGATGGCGCACCTAAATACACCTATCCCTTGCAAACTCTTGATGATGCAGTAGCCCTAAGGTATCGCATTTTGAGTAATTGTGAACAAGCTATTAGTTGTACTGACGAGGAAAGACGAAAACAACTACTTACTTTTACAATTGTCGGTGGCGGTGCGACAGGGGTAGAGTTGGCAGGAGCTTTAAGTGAGTTAATTAGAGATACCTTAGCTAAAGACTATCGGGAACTTGATTTAAAACAAGTAAAAGTAATCTTAATTCATTCAGGAAATAGATTGCTTGCTAATTTTCCCTATCATTTAGGATACTACACTGAGCAAGCCCTATGCCGTCGGGGAGTTCAAATTCATTTTAACACTCGTGTTACTTCGGTCATGGCTGGAGCCATTGAATTAGAAGAGGGTTCGATAATTGAAACAGGCACTATTATTTGGGCTGTAGGAGTAAAAGCTAATCTTCCTGTAGACTCTGAAAAGTTAGCTACAGCTAGGAAAGATCAAGTTTGTGTGCGCTCAACCTTGCAATTATTAGAACATCCAGAAGTCTATGCTGTGGGAGATGTTGCCTATGTTAAGCAAGAAGGCAAACCACTTTTAGGGATTGCACCTGAAGCTTTACAGCAAGGAACGGCAGTCGCTAGTAATCTCAAACGACAGCTTAGAGGATTATCTGTCAAACCTTTTAATTATTTCAACAAGGGAACAGCAGCAATTATTGCTCGCAATGCAGGAGTTGCTTATCTGTTTGGCAGAATTTCCTTAAAAGGCTGGTTAGCTTGGCTGTTATGGTTAGGTATCCATTTATATTATCTTCCCGGTTTATCAAATCGTTTAACTGTTTTGGGTAGTTGGATTAGAGATTATCTGACAGGAGAACGCAACGTACGCCAAATTTTCTCTGTCTCTAGCTCTACCAAAATCACTTCTTACGACATACGATAACCAGGCTAAAGGCATCTTGTTGCTTAAATTAGCCAGTCAGCTAATTTAACAGTACTTGCGATCTGGCTGATATCTACAACCGATCTAAGCATCATTTAAAATAGTTTTAACTAACTCAATAGCAGCATCTGGACTTGTTGCCAAAAAAACATTTTCCTGGGAAAGACTACAAAAAAACTGTTGACTCTCTCGATGGTCACTCAACAAAACAACCTTTTTCCAACTTTTGAGAGCCAGAGAAATTTCTGATGCTGTTCCTATGCCCATACCACAGGCAATCACCACATCACTAGATAGTACATTAATGGTATTGCGAGCATTCCCCATATCCGTAACGATGGCGATATCGACAGCATCAGACATGGCTCTAGTGTCGTTGGTGGGTAAAATCCCAATAGTTAATCCACCAACCATTTTGGCTCCCCGACTGGCCGCATCCATTACTCCCACATTTCTGCCACCGGTCAGCAGTACCCAGCCATTATCAGCAATGAGTTGACCGAGACGATAGGCACGATTAATGTCACTATCACTCCCCTTGTCACCGGGTCCCATTACCCCAACTACTATTTTTCTCATCCGTTATTTCAGTCTCTGAGATTGTTTATAAAGTAACTCTTTTGACAGCTATAGTTTTGACTATTGGTGGGTTACGGCGGACAGCTCTTTTAAAAGGTCAGCTTTTACCTACTCCCCGCCTAACCCACCCTACGCCTTAAGACAGCTATAGTATGAAGCTTCTGTAAACGTTGTGTAAAAATTCGTTAAAATTGTGTTTGATTGTTAATTAAATCACACAGGTAATTGAACTTATCTGTTAAGAATTTGATTGACTAAGAATGTTGTTAAAAAAATAAATTATGACTAACTTATTAATCCATTTTTTAACAATTATTAGATATAATTCCTAGCGATATCTAATAATTAGATATAATTCCTATTCCCGAATACCGACTACCGAATCCCAGATCAGCTGTTCTCTGTTGCCTTTGGAAATGTTCCATCGACTCAAACGATACTTTCTGATTAGTTCGCCATCCCCCAAACATCGTCTTTTGCCCTCAATGGCAGAAGATACCTTGCTCACTCCCCATCGCCTCCATTATCCCCATTGGCATGGGAATAATGGTCATCTCCCCCCTGTTGCGTTAGTTAAGTGGTTATCGACATCAGAAGCATCTAGAGAACAAAACAATAATCAAGACAATAATCAGGACAATAATCTAGGAACTATCCCCCTAGCAGGAGAACAGAAAACAGCGGAATCATGTATAAATCATGGGGATTACCTGTGGGCAAAAGGTCAACTAAATCAAGCAGTGACCCAGTATCACCGGGCAATTGAACTAGACCCTAAATCGAGTTTGGGTTACCAACGTCTAGGAGCAACGTTGAAGCAACAAGGTCAATTAGATCAAGCCACTGCTTACTATCGCAAAGCAATTAAATTGGCTGGACTAGAAACCATCGAGTTAGATCAGTCACAATCAAGAAAATCATCTATAGGTCAATCTGTTCCTAGCTCTAGTGAGCGCCACTGTAAACAATATCAGTCAGGAGGTCTTTTGGAAGCAGTTACGGTTTATCTACAACAGGCGCAGACTTACTTGAAGCAAAGACAATGGCAACAGGCGATCGCTGCCTGTGAGCGAGCCATTAAAATTGCCCCAGATACAGCCCAGGCTTACAAGATTTGGGGAAATGCGCTACAGTTCATGGGTCAGACTAGTGAAGCTATGGGTTACTATGGCAAAGCTTTGGAAATTGAGCCGGATTTTGCGGAAGTTTATGCTAATCTCGGTAGCTTGTGTGCTGGTAAGCAGGATTGGGAAGATGCGATCGCTTATTATCAAAAGGCGATTAAGCTAAAACCCGATTTGGCTGGGGCTTATCGCAACTTGGCTAAAGTATGGACTGAGCTGGGGAACCAACAGGAAGTGCTTAAATGCTGTTATCATCAGCTGATGCTAGAGTTGGATAAAGCTAAACCAGAGGACTTACTTAATCTAGGAAATCAGTTATTTAAGGAAGGTCTGGTAACAGAAGCGATCGCTTGTTATCGCCAGGTAATTGACCGAAATCCCCAGTCGGTGGTAGCTTACCAAAACCTGGCAGAAGCCTTGAATCGCCAGGGGAAATGGCAAGAGGCCAATGCTTGCTATCGTAAATTACTCCAATTTTATCGGAACGGTTCTCAGTTAACAGCTTCTCAGTTAACTAGTCAAATAAATGGTCAGTTAAATGGTCAGTTAAATGGTCAGATCAATGGTCAGTTAAATGGTCACACCCACAATCAAGCTAACGGCTCTGATGCCCTGAAACAAGCTATTGTGCCTCAATTGGTAGACAACCAGAAGCAGCAGCAGGTGTCAATCAATCCGCCTATACGTTACAGAGGAGGGGCAATAAAAGCATCAACTGTTGCCATTGTGCCTAGCCTATCTCAAATCACCCTTAATCCCAGCAATCAAACCATAAAGCCTATCCCTACTGCTCCAGAACGATTAGACCGAGAGCAATTACATCCAAACCAATTAGACCTAGAGCCATTAGACCAAGAGCCATTAGACCAAGAGCCATTAGACCGAGAGCCATTAGACAGAATCCGCGATCGCACACCACGACTCTGGGGCGGCAATCATTTCCTGCAACTTCCTAACTCTAAAGCTAATCTAGACCGAGATCAAAGCCTTGAATCGTTTATCAAAGCAGCTCAACAAAATCCAGATTCAGCTAAAATCCAGACAAATTTAGGCAGTGCTTATGCTCAGCGGCAGCAGTGGCTTGATGCGATCGCATGTTATCAAAAAGCGATCGCAATTAATCCCAGCTTTGCTGGAGCTTACCGTAACTTAGCAAAAGTTCTAACTCAAACCAATCAAGCAGAAGCAGCAGCAGATTATTGGTATCAAGCTCTGACATTGGAACCGAATACCGTATCGGCTGAAGAACACTTAAATTTGGGTAATACCTTAACAAGCCTTGGCAAATTAGCCCAAGGGATAGCTTGCTATCGTCAGGCAATTGAATTGAAACCTAATCTATCTGAGGCTTACCATCAACTAGGGGATTTGCTAAAAAACCAAGGACAAGAGCAAGAGCTGCTAACCCTTTATCAACAGGCAGTTCAAAACAATCCCCAAGATGCTAAAGCTTACTTCTATTTAGGAAACCTGTTCACAGAGCAAGAAGCATGGGAGCAAGCTTACCCTTGTTATCTCAAAGCCACTCAACTGCAACCGAATCTTGGACAAGCCCATCATAATTTAGGAGATACCTTAGTTAAGCAGCAACGGTGGCAAGAAGCAGTAACAACTTACCGTCGAGCCATTGAGATACAGCCAGATTTTTCCTGGTCTTATAACAACATGGGCGATGCCTTCCTTAAATTGGAACGGTGGCAAGAAGCAGCCGATGTGTTCCGACAAGCCATTGAACTCAAGCCAGATTTCCCCTGGTCTTATCAAAATTTAGGTGATGCTCTACAAGCCTTGGAGCAGTGGGATGAAGCAATTATTGCCTATCGCCATGGGATTGAGATCAAATCCGATTGGCCTTGGTCTTATTACAACTTGGGACAAGCCTTAGCAAAAACTGGACAGTGGCTTGATGCGATCGCAGCCTATCGTAAAGCGATCGAACTTGACCCGAATTTTGCTAAAGCCTATAGTCATCTCGGTGAAGCCTTAGCCAGAATTGGGGAGTGGGATGAAGCCATTATCTCTTACGAAAAAGCCATTGATATTGACCCCAGTCTTCATGTTTCCGTATACCAGAATTTAGGGGAAGCCTTAGAACGAAAAGCATATAGTAATTCAGAATATAGTAATTCAGAGCTTAATAATTTAGAACTTAGGACAAAAGACGATAGCTCTAGGTGGCTCTTTGAAGCAATCAATCCAGAGCGATTGACAAAAGACGATAGCTCTAAGTGGCCTCACGTTTTCCTTCAACCCTTTCATCCCCCCCAAACTCTCCCCGATGGCAGCCCCTGGCCAAAGATATCGATTGTTACCCCTTCGATGAATCAAGGTGAGTTTATCGAAGAAACCATTCTATCAGTGATTCATCAGTACTATCCCAATGTCGAACACATCCTGATTGATGGGGGCTCTACTGATGAAACCATGACCATTGTTAATCAATATCGAGACCACCTTACCTATGTGGTTAGTGAACCCGATAGTGGTCAAAGTGAAGCCTTGAACAAAGGATTTGCGATCGCATCTGGGGAAATCTTGACTTGGCTTAATAGTGATGACCGATTAGCGCCAGGAGCCTTATATAGAGTAGCCCTAGGGTTTTATACCAGTGGTGCTGATGTGGTAGCCGGTGTCTGTCAACTGTTTAAGGATGGCGTAGCCCTAGAGCAACACTTGACATCCTGTGCTAATGGACTGATGTCCCTTGAAGAAATCTTAGATGTAGAAAGGAATTGGCTAACAGGGAAATTCTTCTATCAGCCAGAAGTCATGTTTACCCGCACCATTTGGGAAAAGTGTGGTGCATCAGTAGATCAATCCCTCTTCTACAGTATGGATTACGAGTTGTGGGCGCGATTTGCTGCCATTGGAGCTACCTTGCAGGTAATTGGTTATCCTGTGGCTCAATACCGTATCCATGAAAACCAAAAGACTAGCACTATAGATAAGTATGAGCCGGAATTACTATCAGTATCAGAGGCTCTACGGACTAAATTCAACTGTCCTAAGTCTGAGGTGACAGAAGAGCCTGGGCAACGCCACAGCCTGCGGATTGTGTGCTTCAACGATACCGGATTTCTCGGAGGAGCTGGCATTGCTCACCAACGCATTGCCAAATCCTTAGCCTTAGCAGGACATCAAGTCATTCCCGTTGCTGGCACATTAGACTGGTCATTGACTCCCGTAGACTGCACAGGGTCAGAGGTCTATCAATTAATTGCTAGTCTCAATCCGGATTTAGTCGTAGTGGGCAATATCCATAATATGACTAATCCCTTGGAGATTTTGGAAATACTTACCAGTAATTTCCCCACCATCTTTGTCATGCACGACCAGTGGTTACTTACCGGACGCTGTGCTTATGTAGGGGATTGTGAAAATTACACCACCCTATGTGATCACGAATGTCCCACTAGCCATGAGTACCCGAGCTTAGCATCACAGAAAATAGCCGATGCTTTTCGTAAAAAACATCGGCTTTTAGGGAGCTATAAAACTGTGTTAGTGCTAGGGGATAGTCACTGGACCACTAATTGGGCTCGTTACGCCTTTGACTATCACCAGCCTCGACGGAATTTCAAAGAATGCGATAGTAAATTTCAGAGCATTTACTATGGCATCGATTTAGACATCTTCAAGCCATTAGACCAGGCTGAATGTCGGAGCCAGCTAAATTTACCTCAGGACAAATTTATTATACTCACTGGTAGTCAATCTGTAAATGATCAGCGCAAAGGATTTAAGTATCTACTCAAAGCCCTAGACATTGCCAATCTCGATAATATCCTACTGGTTAGTTTTGGTCATGGCTCTGCGATCGCAGAAAACCTTAATGTTTGGAGTACAGGATATATTGACCACCCCTCTATTCTAGCATGTTACTACAGCGCTGCCGATGTATTTATTGGGCCATCCCTTCAAGAAGCATTTGGTCAAACCTTTATAGAAGCAGCAGCCTGTGGCACACCAGCCATTGGCTATGGAGTAGGTGGTGTCAAAGAAGCCATCTTGAATCGAGTGTCAGGACGAGTAGTGACCCAAAAAACCCCAGAAGCCTTAGCTAAGGTAATCACAGAATTATACTATGACCCCGACAAATTAGACCTGTTGGGGAAAACCGCAGCTATGTATATTGCCAACCACTTCTCCTTACAGTCGAGCTATCACAGTTTTATGGTGGCCTTAGACCAAAGCGGTTGGGTCGATCAGCTCCAAATTCCCAGGGCAAGTAAATTTTTAGTAGACTCTCCCAAACTTACTCAACCCCTAGCGATTAAAAGCGGCATTCCCAAAAACAACAGTAGTATTATCTCTGGGGTTGGTATTCAAGGTTATACCCGTCAGGGTTTTGGAGCATTAGAACAACCCTTGCCAGAAATTGGTCTTTTTCGTCCCAGCCAGTGGTTACTGTGGCCAGAGGGGGAGTTTGCCATCATTGCCGATAATCCCAGGAAAGGTCAGCTAGTCATTGCCTGCCGTAACGTCTCCCAGGGTCAGTTCCTTGAAGTTTGGCAACAGGGTAAGTTAGGATTGCGAGTGGCAGTGCATCACTCTGGGATCGATCAAGTTAATGTATTTACCCTACCCATTTCGTTACTTGAAGGCTTCAATTTATTTTCCCTGAAGACCGAGACCTATCATGTTGATCAGTCCAATCGTCATTTAGGGGTACTGATTGAGAGAATTACATTTACAGAGCAACTCGATTGGGAACCGTTGCGGGAACGCCATGAATTATCCATCCTCATGGATAAGCATCTTAACGGGATCGGTTGGTTATCACCTGAGACATTAAATGGCACACCAGTTCGCTGGATGGAGAAGGTAGGTAGTGTGATTATTGACGGTATTAATACTATCAAGCCGCTGCAAGTGCGAGTTTCAGGAATGATGGCGGTGGAGAAACGCTTTATTAGCGATATGGTAGTTAAGGTAAATGGCAACGCTATTGATGGAGAGGTTCAGGAACAATCCGATAAATCTTGGGTGTTTGAAGGAATTATTCCCTCTGGCCGCCTAACCTTAAACGCTCCATTTGTGCTATCGATCGAATCACCAGGGGTGGGTCAGTTATCATCTATTGATTCGAGATTAGCTAGCCTATTAGTGAAGTCGGTGACCATTGGAGCAGCTGAAGGCTAATGGGAGATTATTCACTAGCTAGTATAATAAGTTAAATATTGGAATAGGGAGTAGGGAGTAGGGAGCAGTTTTTGAAGAGGGTTAATGGAAAAAATTATATATACACGAGACAATCAGAAAGTTTCTCTTGAGGTACCTCCCCCTGGTGATCTTCCTAGTTTCTTCGTCTTCGCGCTGCACAAATCAGGGAGTGTGATGCAGGACAAAATTATTGAAGATATTGGTTTTAACCTAAACATACCACTGATTAGTGTTGCCAAGACTTCCTTTAATCAAGGGGTAGAAGAAAGTGCCTTTGGTAAGGAGATATGTGACCTTTTTGTCAAAACTGGATATGGCTTTTACGGCTCTCGATATCTCCCTGCTTATCTTAATGATTTCGATTTGAGTGGTTTCAAAAAGATATTACTAATCCGGGATCCCAGGGATATTGTAGTATCCCATTATTTCTCCATGAAGAACAGTCATGTTATTCCCCCAGGTAAGATAGGTGATACCCTTTCAAAAAATCGCCAGCGACTACAAGAGATGGATATAGACCAGTATGCGATTCAACAAGCACCGATATTTCGCAAAATAATTCAAAGGTACAGCAAGATTGAAGATCAGTTATTCAAACTGTTTAGGTATGAAGATATCGTTTTCAATAAGCGTCAGTGGGTTGGGGATATTATCGATTTTTTGGAAGTAGATCTTGAAGAGAATAAAATAGAAGAAATAGCTAAGAAGCACGATATTTTTCCAACTAAAGAAAATCCCGCATTACACATCCGTAAAGTTACCCCAGGAGATTACAAAGAAAAGTTAAAACCCGCTACTATTGATAACCTTAATGAATGTTTTAAACCTATCTTGATTAAGTATGGGTATGAGAATTAATTCATAATTCTTAATTCATAATTCTTAATTCATAATTCTTAATTCATAATTCTTAATTCATAATTCTTAACTGTTAAGAATTATTTAAGGTTTTTCCCACTCCCTATCGGGTATATCTCACTGTCTTTATGCAAAGCCCCAGTGGGGGAAACCCCCTTTTGCCGCTGACAAAAATTCCAGAGAAAATTCCCACACTCTCCACCCGCCAGACATTTCTTTTCTTTCCTCTTGACAACTGTTTTTCCTTTAATCTAATATATCGGAGGTTGCTTAAGCCCCTAGCAGCAAAAAGCTGGGGAAGTAACTTCTGTAGGGGTGCAGAAAAAAGATAGTTACGAGGTGCTTAACCTTTCGGTTAATTACTTGTTAACCCAATCATTACGGTAAGGAAAAAAAATTAATTATGCAAAAACTACGCAATGCGCTATTGGCATTAGTTATTGCCATAGCTCTGACTTGGATGCCTTCCTTTACGGTACCTTCCGCACAGGCGGCTGCTGATGTTGAATTTCATCCTGGACTCCAGTTTTCAATCGCCCCGTACGGAGAATGGATAGAATCACAAAGCGGTGCGATATTTTCTCCGGACCACGAAGTTCATGTCTATTATGACTCCCTAAGGGTATCTTCTGATAATGCTAGCTGTCCTAGCTTTAGCCCTTCAACTGAGGTAACAGGCTACGTCATGTCTGATAACAGCGGTGATATTCAAGAATTCCCCCTTGTATCCCTTGACCCCCCTGCAGTGGATTTCGTCAAGTTTGGATCGTTTATTACTCCTCAGTGCTTTCAGGGTAGTCATGAGATCGAGATCTGGTTCAGTGGTACCGGCTCTGGGTGTATCGATAGTGATTACGGCAGCAATTACACTTTTCCAGTCATTTGCGAATAATAAGTTGTTGAGTCTGGAGAAAATTCTCAGCAGTGAAGTAAGCTAGGTTTCGCACTGGAATTCTCCCCAAAGAAGCAACTGAAAAAGCAATGCAATGCGCGCTGCATTGCTTTTTCAATAAGGTTGTTAAAGGTTGAATATTTTTTGTTACTCTCGATTCCCGATTCCCGATTCCCGATTCCCGATTCCCGATTCCCGATTCCCGATTCCCTACTCCCGATTAAAGATACTATCAATCACCTCTTTCATCTCCTCAGCAACTGAACTAGACTGTTCCTCAATAGTATTACGTTGCCCAAAATAGCTACAAGTTGCTTCTGGCAACCACAGGGCTCGGCTTCCTCTCAAAAATACTAGATTTATTATTATTTCTACCATCGCAGCGTCTTGATTTAATTCCCTATTGAAGCCCCCTACTAGGTCTAAACGACTGCGACTTGTTTCTCTAGGTAAGCATTCAGCCGTCAGCTGATAGCTATCAGCGATTAGCGCTACAGATGGTGCTTTTGAATAAAACAGGTAACCATTTGTTTAATCTCAGTGAAGTCACAGCGGTTGTGGCCTGTGCCACTTTGCTGACGGCTGTTCACGTTCCCGCAGCGTGGCCACAGGCCAAGGGTGAGCCTTTGGCTGACGGCTGACGGCTGAGAGCTGACCGCTGATAGCTGTTGGCGTAGCCTGCGCGTAGCGCATATGCTTACTTCTCTAGGGCATCTGGCAGTAAAACACTGTCACTATCGACAAAGGTGACAAATTCCCCTTGGGCCATCTCCAGAGCGCGTTCGCGTAGCGTGGCCGTAGGCCAATCGCACAACGCCCCCCATTTGCGTACGCATCCCCCTACACTTACTGATTTATACCGCTTCTCATAGTAACCAGTCCCCCCCTGATTAAGGAGCATAAGTGACATGCTCCCTGAGTTTTTCGTAAGATATGAGTTTTTTTATGAGTTTTATGAGTTTTTCTATGAGCTTTTCTATGAGTTTTGGGAGTAGGTCAACTTAATAGTACAAAATTACTATTAAAAACGACTGCTACTGAAGCCCCGAAAACATTGTAGTTCAAGGGTTTGTAGTTCAAGTGTTCTGACAAAATTGACCTGCTCCCTGAGTTTTTCGTCAGATATGAGTTTTTCTATGAGTTTTTTTATGAGTTTTATGAGTTTTTCTATGAGTTTTGGGAGTAGGTCAACTTAATAGTACAAAATTACTATTAAAAACGACTGCTACTGAAGCCCCGAAAACATTGTAGTTCAAGGGTTTGTAGTTCAAGTGTTCTGACAAAATTGACCTGCTCCCTGAGTTTTTTTATGAGTTTTATGAGTTTTTCTATGAGTTTTTTTATGAGTTTTATGAGTTTTTCTATGAGCTTTTTTATGAGTTTTGGGAGTAGGTCAACGGAATATTACAAAAGTAGTATTAAAAACTACTGCTACTGAAGCCCCGAAAAAACTGTAGTTCAAGGGTCTGCATAAGTGACATGCTCCCTTTTTCGTGAGATATGAGTTTTTCTATGAGTTTTTCTATGAGTTTTTCTATGAGTTTTATGAGGATCACAGATATATAACAGGGCTACTATTACACTGTTCTCACAAATTGATGGGGAGCAAGTCTATGTTCCAGAACAAATGAACTATATACCATAGGAGCTTGGCTTTTACCCATGAGGGGGCTATAGCTTTAGTACAAATGTTCTGCATAAGTGACATGCTCCCTTACGATAAGCAAAGGAAATTAATTATGCAAAAACTACGCAATGCGCTATTGGCATTATTTATTGCCATAGCTCTGACTTGGATGCCTTCCTTTACGGTAGCTTCTGCACAGGCTCAGCAAGCTCCTGATCGTCATCCTGGACTCCAGTTTGCAATCCAGTGCGAATCCCCGAAGTGCGATTTCGATAACGAAACAGGGAAGTTTGTCGAATTCCAAAGCGGTGACATAAAGCCGGGCCACCCAGTTCATATTTTTTATGACTCCCAAAGGTTACTTAATGCTCCAAATCCAAAACCTTGTTCTGATTTTGAGACTTTAGAGGTAACAGGCCACGTGATGAATCATGAGCCAAACGTCTCTTTTGAAAACCTTGACTGCCTTAAAGGTGAAGAATGCGAAAATATAGTGGATTACGTAAAGGTTGGAGATTTTGAGGCTCCTGAGTGCGACCCTAGTGAAGAGCTCCAAATCTGGTTCACTGGCAACGACGATGAGTGTATCGATGATAATAATGGCGAATTGTACACTTTTCCAGTGATTTGCGAATAATAAGTTGTTGAGTCTGGAGAAAATTATCAGCAGTGAAGTAACCTAGGTTTCGCTCTGGAATTATCCCCAAGGAAGCAATTGAAAAAGCAATGGAGCGCGGGCTGCATTGCTTTTTCAATTATGCAAAAATTATAAGAAACTCCCCACACTTCCCACATTCTTATTCCGACTCCCGATTCCCGATTCCCGATTCCCGACTCCCGATTCCCTACTCCCTACTCCCTACTCCCTTAGGATAGGCTCTAGCTTTTAATTTTTGCATCCATCCCTTCACTGTTGGTTGCTTAAAGATACTATCAATCACCTCTTTCATCTCCTCAGCAACTGAACTAGACTGTTCCTCAATAGTATTACCTTGCCCAAAATAGCTACAGGTTGCTTCTGGCAACCACAGGGCTCGGCTTCCTCTCAAAAATACTAGATTTAATATTACTTCTACCATCGCAGCCTCTTGATTTAATTCCCTATTGAAGCCTCCGACTAGGTCTAAACGACTGCGACGAAACATAATATTACTTTGACGCAACGGTTGCCACAGTTTCTCTAACTTCCAGATGTGTAAGTCTTCTAAATCCGGTAACTCTTGCCATGGCCTCACCTGGGTGATATTGTCTCCCTCAACCAGTTGCCACCCACTCAATAGTAAATCCAGGGTAGAGGATTCTCGGTCAAATGCTGCTACTTGTTTCTCTAGGGCATCTGGTAGTAAAACACTGTCACTATCTAGAAAGATCACAAATTCCCCTTGGGCCATCTCAAGACCGCGATCGCATCCCCCTTTAATAACAATTCCCCCCTTGTTAAGGGGGGCTAGGGGGGATCCCTGCTCCGAAGTCCCTGCTGCTCCCATCCCCCCCTTATTAAGGGGGGTTAGGGGGGATCTCTGCCTACTCCCTGTTCCCTGTTCCCTGTTCCCTGTTCCCTGTTCCCTGTTCCCTGTTCCCTGCTTCCTACTCCCTATTCCCTGCTCCCTGTTCCCTGTTCCCTGTTCCCTATTCCCTGTTCCCTGCTCCCTGTTCCCTACTCCCTGCTCCCTACTCCCTACTCCCTGATTACCAGCCCCATCCACCACAATAATTTCATAGTCGGAATAGTTTTGAGCCAGCACACTCTCCACTGCTCGCTCAACTATCGCGCTATTGTTTTCTCCAACAATAGACCTCTTGCCAAAGTAGTTTTTTGATACTCTTTCCCTAAATTCTTGTCCACTGTTCCCTTCTTGATGCAGTCGCTCATGGGGGAAACCCCCAAGACCGCGCTGCATCGCTGTTCCCTGTTCCCTGTTCCCTGTTCCCTGTTCCCTGTTCCCTGTTCCCTGTTCCCTGTTCCCAACGTCTGAAAGACGTCTAATAATAATCACACTAACTCGTGGTGAATCCTGATCATCCCAGGGTTTTAGCTGCCTGGTGCTGTCCGCAATCGTGCCTTGTGCTTGGACATTGCCAATGGTTTTATTCTCTTGCGCTTCTTTGCCCATATGGGCCTCATTTTTGCCCCCCATCAGATGACCGTAGCTATGATTTTGATGGACTGCCATCACCACTTCGCTGGCATCGACTATGGGATAACCCTTCATCGCCGCAGTAGTTACCATCCAGGTATCCCAATATCCCCGTCCTACCGCAAACTTAGGGATAGTAGGGAATAAATTTTTAGGAAAGATAAAGTAATCCTTAGCATCATGAGCACCTAAACAACCGGTTTGATAGACTTGTTGACACAGGCTTTCTTCCCAGTTGGGAGACTGAAATTCTATGGGATTGGACAAGTCAAGATTCCAGCGTCTTCCAGTGATTAAAAATGTCTCTAAGTGTTGGTAGACCTGTTGAATAGCTTGGGAAAAATCCTTCAGTAAAATAATATCAGCGTTGATGTAAGTGATGATATCGTAAGTTGCTTGTTCCTGGACTTGGGCAAATACACTATCCAGTAGAGGAGTGCCATAGCTATTGCACTCGATATCAGGAACATGATTAACTCCTAACTCTTCAGCAATGGAGGCTGTACCAATTTCATCACCAAATAAAATGATTTCTGGCTTGGGTTTGAGCAAAGTCCAGCTGGTAATGGCGTTGTGCTGGATGATACCAATCTTACCTAGGAAAGGCTTAGGCACCGTGAAAATGCTGATGCCTAGGGTTGCTGGAATCTCTGGCTTGATATACAACGGTTCGGCCATTGTGCTGATTGCTAATCCTTGATATTGATGGTATTGTTATAGAGTTTGCATCTGAGTTGTAAACACACGTATTGCCGAAAAAGGCACAAGGCAAGAGCCAAAAGGCAACAGGGGAAAGCGATCCTCAGTTTTATTGTCCAAGAAAAAAAGATGATTAAGGTTTACATCTCAAATGCAAACGCTATTTTATATAAGCAAATCGAATCGATTAGCTATAATCGATTAGCTATAATCAAGTTTTGGCGAAATCCCTAAGATAGCAGAATCAATTCGATTAGAAAATGCTAGATAGAACACAATTTTTTAACCATCTTTAAATAACAGTATAAAGAAATAGTATTAGGATGCCCTGCCAAATAGAACTAGCTATGGTTGAAACTTCTGTAAGTATTGCGAACCAATTGAGACAGCAAGGACAACAGAGTGAAGCAATTGCAGCATATCAGGAAGCAATTGAGTTACAGCCAGATAATCCAGGAATTTATCACCTCTTGGGACAATCTCAGGCTCAGCAAGGGGATTTAGAAGGGGCGATCGCAAGCTACCAAAAATCAATTGCCCTCAATCCTCAACAGTCGTTTTGGGTATACAAACATCTCGGGGATGCTCTGACGGCTCAAGGAAAACTGGATGAGGGAATGGTGGCTTACCAGGAGGCGATGCAGTTCGAGCCAGACCATCCCGATTTTTATCACAATTTAGGACAAGCTCAAGCACGACAGGGCAATTTAAACGACGCGATCGCATCCTACCAAAATGCGATCGCACTCAATCCTAGCCATCCGTTTTGGATCTACAAAAATCTCGGGGATGCTCTGAGGCAGACCAATCTAATTGATGAAGCAGTTTCTGCTTACCAGCAAGCAAGTCAGTGTGACCCAGAAAATGGGGTAATAGTATATCCTAACTTGGGACAATGTCAGCAGCAACAGGGAAATTTAGACGATGCCATCGCCTCTTACCAAAATGCGATCGCACTCAATCAAGAGCAGCCAGCTTGGGTTTACCGAAATCTCGGGGATAGTCTGAGCTCGCAAACTCGATGGTATGAGGCCATTACCGCTTACCGTCGCGCTATCACCATTAACCCCACCATCAATGGGGTTAAAGAGAGCTTAGCCGATGCTCTGCGAGAAACCAAACAATTGGAGGAAGCGATCGCAGCCTATTGCGATGCCATTGAAACCAATCCCGACCGCTTTGAGTCTCACCATTGGCTAGGGGATTTATATCGAGAAAACAAGAATTGGGAGCAAGCCGCAACAGCTTACCAATCCGCTATAGCAATCAACCCCTACAATGCTTGGACTCACAATAATTTAGGCTTAGCCTTAGCCCAACAAGGGAAGCTAGAAGAAGCTGTAGCCGCTTATCAACAAGCCATAGCCCTATCCCCCAATCAGTACTTTGAGTTTTACCAAAAATTAGGGGAGGCTCTCACCCAACTCCAGCACTGGCAGGAAGCAATTATCGCTTATGGTCGTGCCATTGACCTCAGTCCAGAAAATCCTGATTTATACTACCCCTTGCGCAAAGCATTAGAAGCATTGGGACAGTGGCAAGAACCAGACTATGAACCCCCATCAGAAGACCCTTGGCTAGCCGCTCACCAATGGGCAGATAGTTTGCGAGAACAGGGAAAAATAGCAGAAGCGATCGCAGCCTATCGCTATGCTCTCGACATCAATCCCAACTGTTGTGAGTCTTACCATTGGTTAGGGGATTTACTCTTAACACAACAGAATTGGCATGAAGCAGCAACAGCTTACCAGCGAGCCATAGAACTAAATCCTTACAATCCCTGGTCTCACCATAATTTAGGGCTAGCCTTAACCGAATACGGCAAATTAGACGAAGCAGTAGCAGCCTTAAACCAAGCCATAGCCCTATGCCCCAACCAGTACTTTGAATTTTACCAAAACTTAGGAAACGCCCTCAGCAAACTCCAGCGTTGGGATCAATCCCTTAGCGCCTATGGCAGTGCTATTGAATTAAATCCAGGTCATCCTCAGTTACACAGTAGTGTAGGAAGTGTATTGGTTCAATTGGGAAAGTCCGATCAGGCGGTAGCGTCCTACCGCCGCTCCATACAGTTGAACCCACATGACCCCGAGATACACGAACAATTAGGAAATGTGCTTCGAGAAAGAGTCCAGGTAGATTTAGATCAAGCAATGAGCTGTTATCGTCGAGCCATTCGGACTAATCCAGATAATCTCGATAATTATCACAAGGCATTAGGGATACAATCCAACGATCCTGAACTGTATCTACAGTTAGGCAATACATTAGTTAAACAAAATCAGTTAGACCAAGCCATCATTTTCTACCAAATCGCCCTCCAGATCCAACCCGAAAATTATGAAGTAAAGGCTCAGTTGACCAGGGTTTTGGAAAAACAAGGGAAACTAGGGAATAGGGAATAGGGAGTAGGGAGTAGGGAATAGGCAAGAGGCAAGAGGCAAAAGGCAAGAGGCAAAAGGCAAGAGGCAAAAGGCAAGAGGCAAAAGGCAACCTTCTAACCTTCTAACCTTCTAACCTTCAACCTTAAACCTTAAACCTTCAACCTTCAACCTTCTAACCTTCAACCTTCAACCTTCTAACCTTCAACCTTCTAACCTTCAACCTTCAACCTTCTAACCTTCAACCTTGATATAGCGTTTCTAATACTTATAAAGTAAAGTCAATTTTATTCCCCTTGCTCCCGATTCCCGATTCCCGATTCCCGATTCCCGATTCCCGATTCCCGACTCCCCAAGACAAAACTACCTCACCAGATTGATAACTGCCACCAAAAATGAAAACTGAAAAATCCTATAACGGCACGTTCCTCTATTTCGATTATCCCATAAATCAAAAATCCAGATATGGGTATGGGAAGCCTCCTCATCCCAAACTGTATGAAATAATTAATCGAGGGAGAGAGACTTACAAAACCTATCTCAATAGCTTTTTGGAATACCGGGAAAACCTGCGAAAATTAGCCAATAAAGCCATAAAAGAGCACTCCACCGAGCCATCATTATTCAATCCCTGGCTCCCTGGTCTTGATGCCGTTTCCCTTTATAGTTTTATTCGCTTGAATAAGCCTAAACTCTATTTGGAAGTTGGGTCAGGAAACTCTACGAAATTCGCTAGGCGAGCGATAAAAGATGGTGGGCTAAACACTAAGATTATATCTATCGATCCTCAACCGAGAGCAGAAGTTGATTTAATCTGTGATGAAGTGATTAGACAGCCCGTCGAGACTGTCGATATTGCTATTTTTGATCAACTGGAATCTGGGGATATATTATTTGTTGATAATTCCCATCGAGTATTCATGAATTCTGATGCTACAGTAATGTTTTTAGATGTTTTATATAAATTAAAGCCAGGTGTCATTGTCGAATTTCATGATATCTTTTTACCTTATGATTATCCTCAAAAATGGGACAAGCGCCATTATTCTGAACAGTATGTATTAGCTGGCTACATCTTGGCAGAAGGTAGTAAATTTGATATTATTATGCCAAACGCTTTTATCGCTTACGATCCCTACTTAAAAGCTCTAATGTCACCCCTTTGGGAATCCCCTGAAATGACTGGTGTTAATAAAGGAGGAGCTTCCTTTTGGCTTAAAATGAGAGAATTATCTTGAAGACTAGAGGGAATAGGGAATAGGGAACAGGCAAAAGTTTTAAGGCAAGAGGCACCCACCCCTAACCCCTCCCAGGAGGGGAAGGCAATAGGCAAGAGGAA
>NZ_JAAHHS010000127.1 GCF_010692395.1 Moorena sp. SIO3H5 | reverse complement strand
TTTGATACAATTGCTGCTGATTTTGCTCCTGCTCGGTAATATCATGGTTTAGACCAATGGTGGCCACAATATTGTCTTGCTGATCATACAGAGGTACTACCACCGTTTCACACACCCCACACCTGCCATCTTTGCCAATAAAGTCAATCTTCCCAGACCAACGTCGGGACCTGGTCATCTCCTGGATAATCTGCTCGGTGAGAACCTCCGCGTCTTCCGGTCGGTGCAAAATCCCTACAGTTTTACCCAAGACCTCAGCTTTGGTGTAGCCGAATATTCGCGCTGAAGCGGGATTCCAATCAATTATCTTACCGGTTAAGTCCGTGATTATGATCCCATCGAAGATACTCTCAACAATCAGAGCCTGTCTACGCAGAGCCTCTTCCGCCTGTTTGCGCTCAGTGATATCGATGCAAGAACCAATGTAACCGGCAAAGTCCCCATTGGGGGTAAATCGGGGAGTGCCTATATCTAATATCCAACGATACTGCCCATCCCGACGTCGCAAGCGGTACTCCATGCGAAAATTTTCTCTGGCATCGAAGGCGGATATATAGGTATTGAAGCTGCGCTCTAGGTCATCAGGATGCACTCCTTCAGCCCAGCCCTTGCCCAATTCAAGTTCGAGGGTATTACCGGTGAAGTTCAACCAAAGCTGATTGAAAAAGTTATAAAGTTTATCAGTGCCTGACATCCAGATCATCACTGGAGCATGATCAGCCATCATCCGGAAGCGAGCTTCACTTTCTTCGAGGGTGGCTTGCTTGTGTTTGGCCTCGGTAATGTCCCGTGCGATCGCATAAATTAAACCATCCTTAACTACGGGATAAGAAGCCCAAGCTAGCCATTTATACGACCCATCTTGACAGCGATAGCGATTCTCGAAATAGACAGTAGGGATGCCACTCCTCAATTTTTCCATTTCCGTCCTAGTTGGTTCTTGGTCATCGGGATGGACAAAATTGAAGAACGTGGTGTTGGTTAGTTCCCCTTCGGTGTAACCCAAGCTGCTAGTAAAGGACGGACTCAAGCGCTTAAAGTAGCCATCGAAACCCGCTATACAAAGTAAATCCAGGGAGAGGTCAAAGAAGCGATCGCGTTCTTCTTGGATCCGTTTCCATTCAGTTATGTCACGAGTAAAACATCGGGTATGGACGAATTTGCCATTTTTCCAGAGGACATTAGAGTTAATTAGCACATGGCGAATCGAGCCATCTTTGCACAAAAGGCTGGCTTCGTAGTTTTTTAAGGTTTCTTTTGCAGTTAGTCTGGCCAGGATATCGTCAATCACCTCTTGCTCTGAGTAAAATTCTGCAATGTGGTGACCGATATACTCCTGGGTGTTGTAACCCAGCAGGTCTAACTCTGCTTGATTAGCCCACAGGATGATGCCATTGCTATCCACGCAATGGAGACCAACGCAGCCATTTTCTAAAAAATCCAGGAGTTCTTGGTCAACCTGGGGTAATTCATTTTCAAGACCTTGATTTTCTGGCTGAGGCTGCTGTAAATCCGCTAACTGTTGTTTTAGCTCCAGTTGGCTTATCAGTTGACGACTTAAGGCTTGTAATCCCGCTAACTGTTGAGGCTGAAGTTGCTTTGGAACTTGATCCATTACGGCAAGTGTTCCGAGAGGGTATCCGTCAGAGGTAATTAGGGGAACTCCAGCATAAAACCGAATATGAGGCTCAGCAGTAACTAAGGGATTAGTGGCAAACCGTTGATCAGCTAGGGTATCCTGAACTACCAATACCTCAGCTGACTCTATCCGATGGCTAGATAAAAAGGTATTTTGACTTATTGACGTTTCATAATCGCCCAGAGTAGACTTACACCATTGACAGTTACTGTCAATCAGGGTAGTCAGAGCCATGGGCGTTTCGCAAATTTGTGCTGCTAATGCTGTGACATCATTAAACGCCTGTTGGAGCTCAGCATCAATAATTCTTTTATAATAGTTTTGGGCTGCTGGCTTTGCTGGTTCATCAGCCCCGATTGCTGCTGCCATCAAATAATCTCCAAACGGGTTATAATCAGCCCTAGTTATGATCAGCCCTAGGTTAGCTGTTGCTCAAGACGACAAGACTGATCACTGATCAGCGTATACGAGCTTGACTTGAATTAGCTTGACGTTAAAGATAGGTAGGAGCAATTGATTGACAGCATAGGTTTGTGGGCTACTGATAAATAGCCCTGCACAACGCCATCATTGCCCTTGTCAGGAAAAAAACTTTTGATTTAATAATATTTGAATAGTATTTAGGTATATTATCTGAAATTAGAGTAACTGCTCATAATTTTTAAAGTATTTTAAACAAATCGCAACATAGCGCTAGGGTTGCCTATTGAGGGAATCCAACCAGTAAAGATAAATAAACTATATAAATAAACTATGGCTTAGCCTGTTACATATCTTAACACTTTTTGGAATTGTCAGCCCATGACTCCCCTGCTCAACATCACTGAAAAGCAAACGGTAGATAGTTTTTCGATCACCATCGCTCCGTTATCCCTATCAGAAATCTACACCCTTGCTGATGATCCCTCTAATGGAGCTGTGGTGGTGATGAGTGGCACAGTCCGTAATCAGACTGATGGGAAACCAGTGGTAGCATTAGAGTATCAGGCTTATGAACCCATGGCATTAAAGGTATTTTCCTCAATTGCTGCCCAGATTCGTGCCTCATGGTCTGATGTCACTCGGGTGGTTATCCATCATCGCATCGGTCGCTTAACTATTGGAGAAGTTAGCGTGTTAGTCGCTATTGGCTGTCCTCATCGTTCAGAAGCCTTTGCAGCTTGTCAGTATGCTATTGACACCTTGAAGCATAATGCTCCGATTTGGAAAAAAGAGCATTGGGATGATGGTTCCAGCACTTGGGTCAGTATTGGAGCCTGTGAGCAATCAGAATGAAGAATTAAGAATGCGCGAATTTATAATCCGCGAATTAAGCCTTAAATCGTAGGGTGGGCATTGCTCTCGGAATATCATGATTAAACAGCTATCAATGACATGGGCAATGCCCACCAATAACAACCGGTGGCCAAAGACTGATTGATGTGAATTCCGGAATGTTTGGGAGTTGGAAACAGGCCTAATATATCCTGGTTGGTGGGCATTGCTCAGATGAATTCTGCCTGGGTTGGGGGTTGATTTCAAGCAATGCCCACCCTACAACTAGAATTAAGAATGCGCGAATTAAGAATGCGCGAATGAAGAATTAAGAATGCGCGAATTAAGCCTTAAATCGTAGGGTGGGCATTGCTCTCGGAATATCATGATTGAACAGCTATCAATGATATGGGCAATGCCCACCAATACCCTGATGTGAATTCCAGAATGTTTCGGAGTTGGAAACAGGCCTAATATATCCTGGTTGGTGGGCATTGCTCAGATGAATTCTGCCTGGGTTGGGGGTTGATTTTAAGCAATGCCCACCCTACAACTAGAATTAAGAATTTATAATGAAGAATGAAGAATTAAGAATGCGCGCATTAAACCTTAAATCGTAGGGTGGGCATTGCTATCGGAATATCATGATTGAAAAGCTATCAATGACATAGGCAATGCCCACCAATAACAACGGGTGGGCAAATACTAATGTGAATTGCGGAATGTTTGGGAGTTGGAAACAGGCCTAATATATCCTGGTTGGTGGGCATTGCTCAGATGAATTCTGCCAGGGTTGTGGGTTGATTTTAAGCAATGCCCACCCTACAACTAGAATTAAGAATTTATAATGAAGAATGAAGAATTAAGAATGCGCGCATTAAACCTTAAATCGTAGGGTGGGCATTGCTATCGGAATATCATGATTGAACAGCTATCAATGATATGGGCAATGGCCACCAATACCCTGATGTGAATTCCGGAATGTTTCGGAGTTGGAAACAGGCCTAATATATCCTGGTTGGTGGGCATTGCTCAGATGAATTCTGCCTGGGTTGGGGGTTGAATTCAACCAATGCCCACCCTAGAACTAGAATGAAGAATTTAGAATGTAGAATTAAGAATTAAGAATGCGCGCATTAAACCTTAAATCGTAGGGTGGGCATTGCTCTCGCAATATCATCATTGAACAGCTATCAATTATATGGGCAATGGCCACCAATACCCTGATGTGAATTCCGGAATGTTTCGGAGTTGGAAACAGGCCTAATATATCCTGGTTGGTGGGCATTGCTCAGATGAATTCTGCCAGGGTTGGGGGTTGATTTCAACCAATGCCCACCCTACAACTAGAATGAAGAATTTAGAATGTAGAATGAAGAATTTAGGATGCGCGCATTAAACCTTAAATCGTAGGGTGGGCATTGCTCTCGCAATATCATCATTGAACAGCTATCAATGACATGGGCAATGCCCACCAATACCAACGGGTGGGCAAATACTAATGTGAATTCCGGAATGTTTCGGAGTTGGAAACAGGCCTAGGGTATCCTGGTTGGTGGGCATTGCTCAGATGAATTCTGCCAGGGTTGGGGGTTGATTTTAAGCAATGCCCACCCTACAACATGCTTTATCTTATCGTTTTAATCGTTTTAGTGATTGAGCGATCGCTTTTTCTAGTTCCACCTTACTCAAGTGGGTGAGGATGAACACCTCTTGAAAGCTTTTACCAGACCTAGCAATCACCTTGAATCCCCCACGAATTGGCACTGATACTTTTAACTGTAATTTAGGACAGTGACTTCTTGCCCGCCCAAGCACAGCAGGGGTAATGGTTTGAATACCTGGGTAATCTGTGAGTCGTTGGAGAACTGGAATGAGACCCTGAATGTGGGTAGAGTGATTCCAAACCAGTCTGCCGTCTTTGGGTTGGCTCATAATACTATGTAGCCTCCAAGGGAGCCATGGTTAAGCCAGCACGAGAAAGCTGTTGGTGGTAAAGTTCCGCTTGTTCCTGGGGACCGACCCAAACAATGGCTTGACCTTCGTTGTGAACCTGATGAGTTAGTTCCCAGGCGTGATCATTTGTCATCCCGGGGATATACTTGACCAGACAGTCGTGAACATGCTGAAACGTGTTAAAATCATCGTCTAACACAATTACCTTATAGTTGGGATAAGGCTTTCGGGTAACTTGACCAGAGCGTTCAGGAGCTTTGACTGGTGCAGCAAATGTAGCTTTATAAGCTGCTGATCTTACCATAGTCGCACATAGGTTACCAGAATAATTTACAAAAAATTAAGTTTAAACTCAAACCATTCCTTCCAGTTTACAAAAATTGAAACGCCCTGCATAGTGACGGTGAGAAACAAGGAAAATCAAGAATTGGACTAAGCCTTTAATCCCTAAGGGTTTCAACGGCCTTGGCTATGGGCAATTTTTTCTTTGCCTGTAAAGGAGAATTTGCCATAATGAAGCGAACTCAGGCTGCTGTTTGTGTAAGGGGGAAGTTGCTGAGGGGCTGTGTGCAATGGTTTGCCGACCCACCTAATTAACCCGCTCCCCATACATCAATGACAGGGGTTTCCACTTCAGACTTACCAAAGAAATTATTCAATGAATGCTTTACCTCTAACTCGCCCTTCCAAAAAAGATCAGATTTTGGCTGTCGATGATTCCCCTGACAACTTGTTTCTACTGCAGACGCTTTTAGAAGAAGAGGGGTACGAGATTACTTTGGCAGAAAATGGTCGGGTTGCCCTAGAGAAAATAGAGATATCTCCGCCGGAATTGGTGCTATTGGATGTAATGATGCCAGAAATGGATGGCTTTGAAGTGACCAAGCGCATCCGCTCCAATCCCAAGTTACCGTTTATACCAATTTTGTTGATCACCGCTTATGATCATCCGAGTGTGGTCCAAGGACTGGATCTGGGGGCGGATGATTTTATTCGTAAACCAGTAGAAGTGGATGAATTGCTGGCCAGAGTGCGATCGCTTTTGCGCCTCAAACATAGTGTGGATGAACGGGACGAAATTGCTCGTCAACGAGAAGATTTTGTCTCTAGGCTTACCCATGACTTGCGCACCCCCTTAGTAGCAGCAGATCGCATCCTAAACCTGATGCAGCAGGGGGCTTTGGGAGAAATTCCTCCTCCAGTCCTGGAAGCCATAGTCACCATGACTCGCAGTAACCACAATTTGCTGACTATGGTGAATACGTTACTAGAAGTCTATCGCTATGAAGCCGGTCGAAAGTATTTGTCTTTCTCTGCCATCCCTGTACAACAGGTTATTGAGGAAGTCATCCAAGAACTGTCTGCCCTCGCTCGTGATAAAAAACTGTCTTTGGACTATCAGACCGCGAAGCAGGTTAACTCGATAGTGATGAGCGATCGCTTAGAATTGCACCGACTGTTCACCAATTTGCTGGGAAATGCCATTAAATTCACTGACAAGGGTTCTGTGACCGTTCGTCTGAGGAATAGTTCCAAGACTAGTGAAGGGAATCAGTCGTGGGTGGTGATTGAGGTGGAAGATACTGGTTTTGGTATATCCCCAGAAGACCAAAAACAGTTGTTTGAACGGTTTCGCCAGGGTAGCCACAAACGCTCAGGTAGTGGTTTAGGACTATATCTTTCCAAACGAATTGTGGAAGCTCATCAAGGAACAATCAACGTTAAGTCTGAGTTGGGTAAGGGGACTTTGTTTACTGTCAAATTGCCCAATCATGTTGACGGTTAACTAGACTGGCCAGAAGTCTAGCTTTTATCGCAGATATGAGGTACAATATACTTTGACACTGATTCCCTGAAAACCTTATTTAGTATTGCCTTTTGCCTTTTGCCTTTTGCCTTAAAGGGATAAGCAATGTCGCTCATGAGTATGAAAAATGCTATATATTATAATTTTGAGCTATTTTTGAGGAAAGTCGGCACTGATCAGGCAAAAGGTTTATGTCTAACCAGATGGGATTGAGCGATCGCTATTTTGAATTAATCGATGACATTGTCAAAACTACCCTGAAGGGGAAGATCCGTTCTAAATCCCAGGTCTATCAGATTTTGGTCAAGGGGGTGACGGTTGGCACTGGGGAAATTTTTGAACGTTGCCTTGATCAGCGCTTCGATATGACTCAGGCAGAAGTAGACAATCCTAAAAGTGAGTTGAAGCAAGCGAAAGCAATTCGGAAACTCAGGGCGCTTAATACGATTCGTGGTGAATGGGAACAGTGGCAGGAAGAAAACCGAGTTTCTGAAACTATCACTAGCGCTATTCAATTCATTACTACTGCTGAACCGGCTGAGCGCTTTACGGCTTTATTGCGAGTGATTGACCCCAATCAACAACCACCCCTGACGTTACAACAACTGGCGAGCCTGGCTAAACCCCTAAAGCAACAGGCACAACAAGCTTCTGAATCTGATACTGCTACAGACCTTGGACAACTGGCCGCTGGGATTACGGCAGGTTTGGCATCTTGGCAACGCTTGGAAGATTATCTGGTCAGTTGGATTTATGACCAAAGTCGAGGCTCACTGGGATTTGAGGGTACTCCCGAACAGCGTGGCCCTTGGGGGCTGTGGGCGAAAAAGGTTGATAGCCCGTTACCCCAGTCTTTATTTGAAACGCTAGCGCTAAATCAATCCTTCCATGAATGGGCAGATACTCAACCGAGTTTGGAACTAGAGGCTTGGGTGGAATTGGCTGTGATTCTCCAGTGCTTGCAGCGAGGACTGGTGAATTGGTTCGATAAAATGGTATATGACTCCAAGATGGGAGCAAAGTTATCGATTTCTACCTTTATCATATTTGCTGTCATTTGGTCTAGGTTAGCTAATGTTTTGAACCAGACAGCAATTAGTAGCTACGGAAATGCGATCGCAAATGGCTGTTTTCAGGTTTGTCTGCAAATTCTGCGCACCTTTGCCCAACGGGACTACTTCCCTCTCTACGGTGGTGTGTTTGCTAACTTTAGCGGCAACTATCTCCAAGATGCCCTGAATTACCTAGATGAACCCCTGCGGCAAGTAGACCGAACTGAGGAGAAAGCCAGGATTCTAACCTTGTTGGGTTATTCCCTTTGGTCCCAAGGAGCCTATGACCAAGCCAATAGCTTCCATCAGGAAGCCTTAGAGATTGCCCGTGAGGCTGGGGATAAACTCTGTGAAATTGCTAATTTCAATCACCTCAGTCGGATTTGTGTGGAGGAAGAGAATTATGCTGATGCCATTAACTATAGTCAACGAGCATTAATACTCGCTCGTCAAGCTGGAGACCGGTTAGGGGAAGCTAATGCTTTAGTGAATTTCGGCTACAGTGAAGTGTTTCAAGCTCAGGATAGCCAACAAGCAGAACTAGAAGTGTATGAGAGTGCAATTAACTATCTAGAACAAGGTCGATTATTGTTAGAACGATTGGGGGATTCTCCAGCAGGGAGTTATGGAGTTGGGCAAAGTAAAGCTTTGTGTTTCAGTAGTTTGGGAATTGCCCATGTGGTGGTTGAGCAGTATCAAAAAGCGATCGCATTTTTAGAACAAGGCTGGCAAGCCGCCCAATTTTCTGGGGATTTGTACTTACAAGGGGTGAATTTGGCCTACTTAGCCCAAGCTTGCTACAGCCAGCAAGATTGGCAGAAAGTGATTTACACCGCTAGTTTAGGAGCCTATCTATTAGAGCAAATTGGGTCTGAAGATTGGCGCAAACCAGCTGGGTTGTTAAGTATTTTGCAAGGACAAATGGGGCAAGATGGTTTCCAAACCCTTTTGGCACAGCAACGGTCAAAAATTATTCCTGTCATTGGGGTAGATGGCTATGACTATATTCCGGAATTGCTAGCAAAATATTTGGATTCAATATAAGTAGGTGCAAAAAATTAATGTCACATCATGAAACCCACCCTAACTAAGATCCTTCCTAGGTTTGGGAAACAGACAACCCTAGCTTTGACAGCCCTAGCCTTAACTGCTGGCATCGTCTCTAATGTCCAGGCTCAGTCATTGCCCTTTGTTGATAATACCAATAGCAGTAAACGATTCTTTCAGGAAGGAAGAGAGCGGTTTGACACAGAACTTAAAAATCTGGTCAACAACAACCTTTCCTCCGCAGATACTATCCTTGAAATTAGTGATGAAGTTATCAATAGAGAAGACATCTTGGAACTAGAAAATCCTGAACAATTGCCCGATGATGGTAATAGCGTGAAATAATATAGGTAAGCAATCAGCAATCAGCAATCAGCAATCAGCAATCAGCAATCAGCAATCAGCTATTACCTGACAGCTGTTCGCGTAGCGTGGCCAAAGGCCTTCGGCTGACGGCTGAATGCTTACGTAACTTTTTTTCTAATTCTTTACGTTTCATGGAATGGAAATGGAAATTTTATCCTCGATTGCTTCTTTGGGTAATCCTCGACGACTATCAGCTAAACGATCTTGAAAAATCAGTTGAATTGCATTTTTCAAGCTTTCTTTAGCTTGTTCAACCGTTTATCCTTGACCATTCGCACCAGGAACTTCAGGACAAATCGCCCAATATCCCCCTTCTTTTGCTGCCTCAATGATGGCGGTAAACTCTGCATTCATAAAAATCTCCTTAGAGGTTTTATAGCCATTATATTTACCATAAGCTACAAAGGGATCCCCCTAAATCCCCCTTAATAAGGGGGACTTTGAGTGCGATAGAACTATTTGATTGTTTATTGGCTATATCGATAGCAATTCGTTAAATTTTCATAGAGTGATAAAACAGAGGTAGCTTCAGAGATGAACCTTGCTGAACTTCTGACCAATCCCAACGTCATTCAAAGACTACTCCAGTTACTACTAGGACTACTTATCTGTATTCTCGGACTTTTGAACAATCGCTTTGAGCAGCCAAAAACTCTCTTGCGCAAAATTATAATAATTGCTGTATGCGTAATAGTTTATGTATTCTTAGCTCATCAAGCAGAAAATTTAGTTTCTCAAAAATTAGCAGAACAGGATACCGAGTGGATCCAAGAAGTCTACTGGATTTTAGGTATTGGTTACCTATTCGCCTTACCTACAATTGGGTATTTGCTGACAACTAGGCCAGGAAAGCAAACTCAAATCTCTAGACAGATTCCAAAGGCAAAGTTACAGCGATGGCGCAGGGATTTGCTGGGAGCAATGGCAGCTGAAGTTAACATGCGCCTTGATGACTCCCTGCACAATGACCACTTGATTCAGTTGGTAATGGCAGACAAAACAGAGCAAGTGGGTCGTCCAGAAAAAATTACTGTTAATCCTAGCAATTCTCCTCCATGGTGGAAACAGTTGCTCAAGTTTCGTCGAGTAACTACAGACTCTGAACCAGGTCAAAAGGTTATTAAGGTATTTAACCAAGAGGATATTGCCGGGAAACTGTTGATTCTCGGTGCCCCCGGTTCTGGAAAAACCACCATGCTGTTGGATTTGGCCAAGGATTTAATTACACGTGCCCAGCAGCAGGAAAACCAACCAATTCCAATTATAGTTGAACTTTCGGATTGGAAAGATAACAAGCAGCCCATTGCTGAATGGTTAGCGGCTAATTTAAAGTTTCGTTATAATCTCCGCAAAGAGATTACTGAAGAGTGGATTAAAACCGGTCAGTTGTTACCTCTTCTAGATGGTTTGGATGAATTGGGCTTAGAGCGGCAGAGGTTATGTGTTCAGCAATTAAATCAGTTTCTCAAAGACGTTCCTCAAATTGTGGTCTGCTGTCGTGAAGAAGAATACAAAGCTGGTGAGCAAATTCTGGAGATGCGGGGAGCAGTCTGTCTGCAACCTTTGAGCGATCAGCAGATTGAAAATTATTTAAAGCGGTTAAACTGTCGCGACCTCTGGCCAGGAATTCAGCAAGATTCAGAGGGATTGCTAGCGTTAGCCAGAATGCCATTGCTATTACATTTAATTCCCGTTGCTTATCCCGATGGGTTGAAGCGAGTAGAGAGAGAGCTTAAGGATCCTAAGGCAAAGGAAGACTATCAGAACCAATGCCGTCAAAGGTTATTTCAGGATTACATTGACCGTAAACTAAAGGAATCCCATAACCGTCGAGGTTATTCAGAAGAGGAAACAAAGCGCTGGTTAGGCTGGCTTGCTAAAGGATTGAAGGAGGGACAACAAACGGATTTTTGGATTGAAAACATGCAGCCGGATATGTTGAATAAATCCCGAAAAAAGGGTTTGTATCAGCTGAGTGTTGGGCTGATTTATGGGCTGATTTTTTCACTGATTTTTGAGCTGAGTATTGGGCTATTTTATGGTATTATTTATGGGCGTTTTTTTAATAAAATAGATCTTTCGAAAACTATTACACTTTCATGGAAAGACAGAAAAAAAATAATTGAAGAGCTGATTTATGGGCTGATTTATGGGTTGAGTGTTGGGCTGATCTATGGGCTGAATGTTGGGCTGAGTGTTGGGCTGATTAGAGGACTGATTATAGGGCTGCTTTATGGGCTGATTAGAGGGCTGAGTGGAGAAGAAGTAAAAACCAGAAATAAACCCAATCAGGTGATTAAAGAATCCGCTAAAAATACCGTTATCCTTAGTTTAATTAGTTTCCCTGGAACTTTCTTGTTGTTTGTATTACCTGATCTAGTATTAGGAGAGAATGTTAAACTACTCACCATGTTAATTCGTGCTTCTGGCATGGCAATGTTAATTGGCTTTTCATATGCTGGCAGACCTGTCATTCAGCACTTCGTCCTCCGCCTCATTCTCTGGCGCAGTGGTTCAATCCCCTGGGATTACGCCCATTTCCTGAGCTATGCCACAGAACGCCGCTTGATCAAACGAGTGGGTGGACGCTATCGATTCATCCACGATTTGCTGCGGGAGCACTTTGCGACAACCTAGAGTATAGAATTCCCCAAGGGCTACGCTACGCGATCGCATTCCCCCCACTTACTACACTTGGCCCACTGCACTGTTTTATCAAACTGCCTAGACTATTTGATTGTTTATTGGCTCTATCTACGCCAATTCGTTAAAATCTCAGAGAGTGATAAAACAGCGATCGCTTCACAGATGAATCTTGCCCAACTTCTAAGCAATCCCAACGTCCTTAAACTACTACTATGGGTATTACTAGGATTACTTACGCCTGTTCTTGGACTTTTGCCCAATGCCTTTGACCAGCAAAACACTCGCCTTCGTAGAATAATAGTCTTTGCTGTATCGGCAGGGTGTGCAGTCTTAGCTGCTGTAGGAGGACATTTAGTTTCTCAAAAATCAGCACAACAGGATACGGAGTGGTTCCAACAAGTCTACTGGATTTTAGGTATTGGTTACGTCTTCGCCTTACCTACAATTGTGTATTTACTCAAAACTAAACCAGGAAACCAAACTCAAATCCCTAAAAAAATTCCACAGGAAAAGTTACAGCGATGGCGCAGGGATTTGCTGGGAGCAATGGCAGCTGAGGTTAACATCCGCCTCGATGACTCCCTGCACAATGACCACTTGATTCAATTAGTAATGGCAGACAAGAGAGAGCAAGTGGGTCGTCCAGAAAAAATTACTGTGAATCCTAGCAAATTTCCTCCATGGTGGAAACAGTTGCTCAAGTTTCGTCGAGTAACTACAGACTCTGAACCAGGTCAAAAGCTGATTGAGGTATTTAACCAAGAGGATATTGCTGGGAAACTGTTGATTCTTGGTGCCCCCGGTTCCGGAAAAACCACCATGCTGTTGGATTTGGCCAAGGATCTAATTACAGGTGCTCAGCAGCAGCCAAACCAACCAATTCCAATTATAGCTGAACTTTCTGATTGGAAAGATAATAAGCAGCCGATTGATCAATGGTTAGCGGCTAATTTAAAGTTTCGTTATAATCTCCCCGAAGCCATTACTCAGGAGTGGATTACCACCGGTCAGTTGTTACCTCTTCTCGATGGTTTGGATGAATTGGGCTTAGAGCGGCAGAAGTTATGTGTTCAGCAATTAAATCAGTTTCTCAAAGATGTTCCTCACGTTGTAGTCTGCTGTCGTGAAGAAGAATACAAAGCCGGTGAGCAAATTCTAGAGATGCGGGGAGCAGTCTGTCTGCAACCTTTGAGCGATCAGCAGATAGAAAATTATTTAAAGCGCTTAAACTGTCGCCACCTCTGGCCAGGAATTCAGCAAGATTCAGATGGGTTGCTAGCGTTAGCCAGAATGCCCTTACTATTACATTTGATTCCCCTGGCTTATCCCGATGGGTTGAAGCGATTAAAGAGAGAGTTTAAGGATCCTAAAGCAAAGGAAAATTATCGGAACCAATGCCGTCAAAGGTTATTTGAGGATTACATTGACCGTAAACTAAAGGAAAACCATGATTGTCGAGGTTATTCAGAAGAGAAGACCAAGCGCTGGCTAGGCTGGCTTGCTAAACGATTGAAGGAGCGACAACAAACGGAGTTTTTGATTGAAAAAATGCAGCCGGATTTGTTTAAAAATAATAGAGAAAAGTGGTTGTATCAGCTAATTTATGGGCTGAGTTTTGGGCTGATTGTTGGGCTGATTGGAGGGCTGATTGGAGGGCTGATTGTTGGGCTGATTGGAGAGCTGATTTATGGGCGGATTGCAGGGCTGATTGGAGGGCTGATTGGAGGGCTAATTGTTGGGCTGGTTTTTGATAATAATATAGAGCTTTCTGAAACTATTATAGTTTCATGGCAAAATTCATGGCAAAAAAGAAAAAAAATAATTGAAAAGCTGATTGAAGGGCTGATTTATGGGCTGACTGGAGGGCTGATTGGAGGGCTGATTGGAGGGCTGATTGAAGGGCTGATTGAAGGGCTGATTGAAGGGCTGATTCTTGGGCTGATTGCAGGGCTGATTCTTGGGCTGATTGGAGGGCTGATTCTTGGGCTGATTGCAGGGCTGATTGAAGGGCTGATTGAAGGGCTGATTGGAGAAGAACTAAAAACCAGAAATAAACCCAATCAGGGGATTAAAGAATCCGCTAAAAATACTGTTATTATTAGTTTAATTATTTTTGCTGGAACTTTCTTATTGTTTGTATTACTTAGTCTAGTTTGGGTACAGAATGTTGAACCACTCGAAGCGTTAACTTTTCCTTTTGAGATGGCAATGTTATGTGGCTTTGTTGGCTTTGTACTTGCTGGCAGACCTGTCATTCAGCACTTCCTCCTCCGCCTCATTCTCTGGGGCAGTGGTTCAATCCCTTGGGATTACGCCGATTTCCTGAGCTATGCCACAGAACGCCGCCTAATCAAGCGAGTGGGTGGACGCTATCGATTCATCCACGATTTGCTGCGGGAGCACTTTGCCACCACCTAGAGTGGGAAGTGTGGGAGGATAAGCTGGTCTTCATTTAAATTTGATGGTTCTGACAGCTGGGGAGCTGGGGAGCTGGGGAGAAGGTTTGACGGTTTTTTTATAACTCAATAATACCCAATTTAAATGCGTGGAACTGGCATCTTGCCAGTTTCATGCTTATTTTCGAGCGGGCAGGATGCTGGCATCTTGGTAGAACTGGCATCTTGCTAGAACTGGCATCTTGGTAGAACTGGCATCTTGCCAGTTTCCTCCTTATTTTCGAGCGGGCAGGATGCCCACTCTACTTTTATTCATTCGTTAATTGAGCAACGCCTATTTTAGAGCGGGCATCCTGCCCACTCTACTCCTATTCATTCCTTAACTACCTATTCTTGTTGATCCATTGGCAGGAATGTCTAGGACGACCATTCCCCGGTAGAATCCGGTAGATACTAGCAAAAGCTGTAAGTGTATCCATCTTTTCGATGAACTGCCGATAGGTCTTGAGGCTTGCAACTCTTGTAACCCTTGATCCCTAACGGGGTAAATCCAAAGCTTCCTTTACTTCTAGGAGTTACTTTGCCTATCCCTAACTTCTGATGTTTGGCTATATCTCCAGTAGTCCAGCCTTTGATCGGTCTTAATGGATTGTGTCTAATGGGATAGCCGTACTTGTTAAGCGCTGCTTTTTGCCTACCTCCTTGACCCTTACAAGTAACTAGCAGTGGCTGATTTGTCCTTAACTGCAAAGCTTCAATATCTCCGACACAAGCGGCATCAATCCAATGCTCCTTAGGAAATCCCAGCTTAGTCCGGTTGTATTTAGTTTGCGCACCCGTCCCAGTGACTACAGGCTTGATTTTTTGGAGTACTTTGACTAATTTGTTGCGAGTCGTATTTACTGCTGCTGCATCTTTTAATGGCTGTTTGGCCTTAGATTTTATCTTTTGAAGTAAACTCGGTTTCTTTTTTAGAAATTCCTCTATGGGCTTATTCCCTTTTCGTTGATTACATTTTTCACAAGCTAGACAAAGGTTGCTAACTCGATTACTCCCACCAAATGACTTTGGTGAAATATGCTCTATCTGTAAGGGGACATTTTGCTGGCCACAGTAAGTGCATTCCCTTCCCCATTTCTCTAGCAAGTACTCTCTAACCTCATATCCAGCTAGTTCACCTTGCTGATACTCAACATCATTGATTTCAGGGTTCTGCATTTTTTGGGTGTCAAACTTAACTTTTTCGACCCAAATTTCATTGACCGGGCAAAACTTTATTAATCGTTTTACCCAGGTCCCAATAGTCAAAATCCTGTGATCTAAGCTAGGAGTAAGCCAGCCAGGTGGACGTCTACGGTTAAGGAATCTGGGTTTTCTGTAGCGGGTGTTGCGATTACGCCTTCCGCGTCTTACAGCTTTTCTAGACTCTAGTTTTTTCTTGATTAATCCTCCTCTGTGCTCTAATTCCATTCCCCAGAGGATCTGATTGTTTTGGACTAAAGCGAATCCAGTTACCTTACTACCAGGGTCAATCTTAATTTGACACGGTGAGATGGTTGGATTATTGATTGCAGTTTTTAAAATAATGGTAAAAGGGTACATTCTAAAAACAGCCGCCTTGCCTTTATCTAATAATCGGCGAGCTTTCTTTGGGGATATCGGGTTTAGTGGTTGCTTGTTTGTGTCTATTACAAATACATAATTTTGCATCGTTAAATGCCTCAAAATCGGTGATGTGTTCCTCGATAATGTTGTAATGACTTGTTGAGCTAACTACACGTTTGCCTTCGTCTTAATAGCTAGCGATAGAGCCGGGAGCTGGAGGTCACCCCCGGGTATCATGATCAAAACAACGTAGGAAGTAAATCCTCAATCTGCATCCTAGTTGGCAATTCCAGAAATTACCGGGAATTACCAAGGCTTAGACTAGGAGACTAATATCCAAAAAAATTAGGAACTTAGCATCAGGGATGAGCCGTTTAAGAGGCTGCACATACCTCTTGGCATCACAAAGGTTGTCGAACCGAGCGAAAACCACTGGTGCCATGGGTGGCAATAGCCTAACCATTACCCATGGGTATAGGCGTCTATGGGACATAATAAATCTATCTCTTGTAAAGGGAAACCAGAGCCAGCCTTGGCCTGAGGAATATCCGTAGGCTGGCTCTTGCCGTTGATTTTAACGGGAACAATTTTATTGTAGCACAAAAAATATTATATTATAGCATATTTTGAAAAGTTTTGTAAAAAATTTTTGAGGGAATCGGGAGTCGGGAGTCGGGAGTCGGGAATCGGGAATCGGGAATCGGGAATCGGGAGTCGTCAGAACAGGAGAGAATTCCACGCAAAATTCCCCCTTAAAAAAGGAGGAAATTCAACGCAAAAGTCCCCCTTACTAAGGGGGATTTAGGGGGATCCGAATCAGGAACTAACGTTATAATCCTGTTTGGATCAATTTCTCTGCCTTCGATAGCAGAAGTTTCCGACAACTAGGGCAAAATCTAGTCTACGGCTTGGTAAGCATTCAGCTGTCAGTGGTCAACTGTGGCACAGGCTTCTAGCCTGTGACCTAAGCCATAAGCTAATAGCTGATAGCTGATAGCTGATAGCTGATAGCTTACCACTCAGCTATCAGACTTAGTAATTGCCATCCCATCATGGGGATTAAATAAATGAATCTTCTCTGGGTCTATAGACAGCCAAATTTCGTCACCTATTCTGACAATTTTATCTGGTGGCACTCTGACCTGAAGAGGGCTAGAGTCTTCAGGGATACTCACAGATAGATAAGTCTCGTTACCTAAGGCTTCCACTAGATCAACGGTAACCACCAAATTTTTGGGAGCAGGAGCACTGATACTCATATGTTCCGGACGAACTCCTAAAGTTAAGGATTGGCCATCATACTGGTGCAGTATGGGTTCCCAAACTTCTGGAAGGGTCAGGCGGAACTGAGAATTACAGACTACCCGAGGGGCTTTCACCTCAACCGGGATAAAATTCATCGGTGGTGAACCAATGAATTCCGCCACAAACCGGTTAGCGGGTTGATTATATATTTCGAGAGGGGCAGCAATCTGTTGGATGCGACCGTCTTTCATCACGGCGATCCGATCCCCCATAGTCATGGCTTCCGTTTGGTCGTGGGTAACGTAGATCGTAGTTGTACCCAACTGCCGCTGTAGTTTCACAATTTGGCTGCGAGTCTCTGCCCGGAGTTTAGCATCCAAATTAGACAGGGGTTCATCCATTAAAAACACCTGGGGATTACGGGAAATTGCCCGTCCCAGAGCAATCCGTTGTTTTTGTCCCCCAGACAGCTGCTTTGGCAATCGATTCAGCAAGTGTTCTACTTGTAACAACTTAGCTACTTTGCGAACCTGCTGATCAATCTTTTTCTCTCGTTCGGACAGGTATCGCAGTTCCCGAGGAAGCGATCGCGTCATTGTGGTTAACACATTTTCCAGATTCGAGCGAACTTCCCCATTCAACATACCTGTCGCCACAAGCCCTTGCCTGACTTGTGGTGGCAGATTCTTTCCCCAATGCACACTATTAGAGTTACCATTAGAGTCTTCTGCCATGTTGAATTGCCCATAGCCAGTTCGTCTGAGTCCAAAGGCAATGTTTTCATACACACTCAGATGGGGATAAAGGGCATAATTTTGAAACACCATAGCGATGTCTCGTTCTTTGGGTGGTAAATCATTAACTTGTCTGTTCCCCACCCAGATTTTGCCCGCTGTCAACTCCTCTAGTCCAGCAATGATCCGCAATAGAGTACTTTTGCCACAGCCTGAAGGACCAACCAGCACCATAAACTCGCCATCGTTGACTTCCAGATTTATGCGCCGCAAGATATTAAGGGTTTTAGTTGTCTGTCCAGACTTTTCTCCTTCAAGGCTTGGTGACTCTTCTTTATTTGTCACCTTAGGTTCCGTTGTTACTGGTGCAACAACAGTATCCCCTTTGCGGGCGGGAACACTTTTATAAACGTTTTCCAGAATAACCTGTGCCACGTTGGTCAATATCCAATTACGCTTAATTTTTTCTTTACTGTGATCGTTTCCAACTCTGATGCCGTAATTTTTCCATACTTAGGGTTACCACACCTAACGTTACCAGAAACAATCCGATAATTTCCTGTAACA
>NZ_JAAHHS010000126.1 GCF_010692395.1 Moorena sp. SIO3H5 | reverse complement strand
ACTTTATACCTTTAACTTTATACCTTTAACTTTATACCTTCAGCCACCGCCTCGATAGTACAGTTCAAGAAAGCGGAAAAACTTTTCACAGAGTTCTGGATCTCTTGCCCCAACGTTTATTTCTTTGGTAATTTCTGCTACAGCCTGTTTCCAGTAGGGGCGAATGCCTGGGGGGTCACTACGGTTACGATATAGCCGCTTGCTGATGATAGCATCTGCCGCATTAACGAGCTGAAAGACCTGAACAATGTAAGGAATTTTCTCACCACGCAACCCATCCGGATAACCAGTGCCATTCAGCCTCTCTTGGTGGGTACGCACTAAGAATGCAAACTCCTTTAGGAGCGGATACTGGTTACAAATCAGTTCTGAAACTTCAGGATACTCCTTAACTTTTGTCCACTCCTTTTCTGTCAGCGGTCCTGTTTTGAACAGGATCTGATCGGGAATGCTAATTTTCCCTAAACCGTGGCAATAGCACAAAAAAACCAGCTGACGCATTGCTTCTGGCTCTAAGTTTAACCAGCGCCCAAAATGCATACACATAGTTCGCAGACGATAGCACCTTAAGCCAATGGGTACGTTGCGAGCCAACTGGATTTGTTCAAGGAAATTTAGGATATCGGCGTCCCCAGAACGAAGCATCAAACTTTGAAGTTGGTTTTGATTTTAACAATTAAATTATCCCTATCTATTAGCTTACAGATGTGAAATTTTTATGAAGCTAATCCATTTGATTAAGTCTTTGTCCCATAGTGGTACTCCTTTAGAAGTAGTTAGAGACGTTAGTAAAATCCACTTCTATAGCAATCCTAAATCATTGTCTTGATGCAAAGCGCGAGTGGGGGAAACCACGCCAGTTGCTCATGGGGGGAACCACGGCAGTCGCTCATGGGGGGGACCCCCAAGACCGCGCTGCCTCCCCAAGACCGCACTGGCTCCCCAAGACCGCGCTGCATCGCTTGTAAAATCAGCAAAATCTGGGATTATTGCTGGGCAAGGGTTTTAGCGATTCGGCGTTCGCGCAGCGTGGCCTACGGCCACAGCCGACGCTATCGCGAACACTTTGGCCAATATATTTCACGAATCATATAGGACTGCTATAGCAATAAATAAAACTGCAATAATACTACTTATTTAAAAGTAGCTAAATCCCGATTTTGGTTAATTTTTCATGACCCTGAGTCAGTTTATTGAGTTGCGATCGCATAGTGAACTAACTCAACTAGTTTCTGACGCAATGTCTCCAGTCCAAGACGTTTACTAGCAGAAATAAAAACTCCTTGAGGAAATTCTTCTTTCGCTAACGCTAGGGTATCACTATCTACTTGGTCGATTTTATTAAATACTACTAAAATCGGTCCTGGTGTAATGGGCATATCCCTTAGAATTCCCATTACAGAACGAATCTGACTAGCCCACGCTGAATGGGATAAATCCACTAAATGCAGCAAAGCATCTGCTTCTGTTACTTCTTCGAGGGTAGCCCGAAATGAATCTACTAAGGGTGGGGGTAACTCGTGAATAAACCCTACCGTATCGATCAATAGCATAGCGCCAGACTTACCCGTTAGTGAGTCAACAATAGGTAAGCGTCGTGTGGTGGGGTCAAGGGTAGCAAATAACTGGTCAGCGGTATAAACCTCAGCATTGGTTAGGGTATTCAACAGGGTAGATTTGCCGGCATTTGTATAACCAACGACCGCCACTGTCGGAACATCCTGTTGCTGACGCCGCTGTCTTAACCTTGACCGATGAGCCTGTAATTGGTTTACTTCTTGTTGAAGTCGGGTAATTCGACGCTGAATGGAGCGGCGTTCGGTTTCCAGTTTGGTTTCACCCGGACCACGAGTACCAATGCCACCTCCTAAGCGGGACATTGCCTGACCCCGACCAGTAAGGCGAGGCAACATATATTCTAGTTGTGCCAGTTCCACCTGCAATTTACCAGCACGGGATTGAGCTCGTTGGGCGAAAATATCGAGAATCACTTCAGTACGGTCTACAACCCGAACACCAATTTGGGATTCTAGGTTGCGAGCTTGCGCTGGTGATAGGTCGCGGTCAAATACTACCAGATTAGCAGCTAGGGTTTGGGTAGTCAGGGCAATTTCTTCGACCTTACCGCTACCAACTACTGTTTGGGGATGGGGATGCGATCGCTTTTGCTGGATTACGCCTAATACTTCTCCACCAGCAGTTTCCACCAACCGCCCAATTTCTGCTAAGCCATCTTCAAATCGCTCTGGGCTGATTTTTTCAGTCATTAATCCTATAATCAGCACCCTATCTTGGTCAACATCAACTTGCTGAGCCACAAATTGCCGTCGAAACTCAGCTTCTAGCTCTTCGATCAATTCCTGGAAATCCTGCTTGGTCAGAATATCCAGACTCATGGGTGATGATACACTCCAATTTAGGAGTTGAGAGTCTACCTTATTGTTTGCTTCTGAGTTACTAGGAGGGAGTAAATGTGCGAGATAGGTTTCTTTGATATAACCTGTTGCTCCACCACCCCGCCTGATCATACCTGACCCAGTAATCGTAAGTACCACCAATGCATCCAATCGCTGAATTGCCATAGCGGTGAGGGTAGATTCTCTAGGGGTTTCTGATTTGAGCTGAGTGGCGATACAGCGAATCCCGCACAATCGTTCAGCACCGTAACGGGGCAATTCCAGGGGAGGAATTTTGGTCTGAGTAGGGGTACCTACAGCCACACGAATCACTTGTCCCCGGCGATTGATGTAGGTGCATAGGGGCTGTTGAATGTCTGTGCTAATGGCTGCAACACGTTGAGCAAACTCCGGCGTAGTCAAGTTATCGCTGGGTAAGCGTTGGTGATACAGCCGTTTTAGTTGCTTGAGCTGGCTAGGCTTAAGACCTTGAAGATTACCGTAGATAGTATCGATAGGCGCTACTGACCAGTAACCTGGTTTCCAAGACTACTGTATCTATTTTAAGACTTACCCAGTGAAACCAAAAATCCGGCTTTGCTACGGGTATAGGGTACCGGATTTGATATTACTGTCAACTAACCTTTTGCCCTAGCCAAATTTTCCCCTACCTGTAAGACTAATACTGATTCACCAGCCCGAATCAAGGTTTTACCGATTGGCACCAGCGCTAGACCATTGGTATAAGCAAGATTAATCAAATTACCAGAACTATGACTACCACTGGCCAGATGAAATTCGTAGGCACCAGCTGCATCTAAACACAGTTGTCCCCACAGGTAAGTTTCCCGGGTTCCACCGGCATGTAAGTCATTAGATGCGATCGCTTTGACAAAAACTGGTTTCGAAACTTCCTCCGGTAAACCAGATAGTTTTAACAGTGCTGGTTTAACAAACCGCCAACAACTGACTAGTGCTGAAACGGGATTCCCAGGTAGACCAAAGTACAGTACTGGACGTTTTGAACAGGAGGGAGTAATAGAAAGATCACTTTCTTCTGGGGAATTAGGCAAGGGGGAGGTAAAGGTAGCAACTGTTAGGGGTTTACCGGGTTTAACGGCAACCGAGTGGATGTGAATCTCTGCCCCGAGCTGGGCTAATATTTGGTCTACATAGTCATAATCCCCCACTGATACACCGCCAGTAGATAGAACCATATCTGCTTCGGAGATAGCGTTTGCGATCGCATTTTTTAGATCGTCTGGCTGATCGCGCACAATCCCCATAGGTATGGGTACTCCCCCCAAGAGGGAGACAAAGGTAGCCAAGGCATACTGATTAGAATCGACAATTTGACCTGGTTGTAGGGGTTGGTCAGGGGTTACTAGCTCGTTGCCAGTGGAAAAAATTGCCACCCTAGGACGCCGATACACTGTCAATTGGTTACACTGAGCTGCAGCTAAGACGGCGATTTCTGGAGCACCAAGCCTAATTCCTGGTTTCATAAGACTGGTTTGGGCTTGGTAAAAAGATGCCCGATGACGGACAAAGGCTTGGGGTTGGGGAGCCTCCAAAATCAGCACCTGATTGTCCTGGAGCTTGGTGTTTTCTTGGATCACCACCGTATCAGCTCCTTTTGGCATACAACCTCCAGTAAAAATCCGTGAGGCTTGTCCGGGTTTGACTTCACATTGGGGTTGATATCCAGCAGGGATTTCTTCGACAATAGTCAAAACTACTGGTTGTTCGTGATTGCAGGATTGGACATCGCTATAACGCACGGCATACCCATCCATGGCTGAATTATCCCAGTGCGGAAAATCTAAGTTACTGGTCACTGTTGTGGCCAGAATTCTATTAGTAGCAGCGGATAGCTCTACCACCTGTGTTTCCAGCCGTGGGTCAAAGGGTTGAACCAAATTGAGAATGATTGACTCTGCTTCTTGAACTGGTAGCATTGCCTATTAAGTATCAAAGATGAACGATGCAGCACTATTGCATGAAGGACAAAGTGAAGGACTTGCGCTCTGGTGCGCGTCAAATCTTTCCTAATTATCCTCTTAATCAATGGTAGGTTTTTAGCTTTCATCGGAAATTTCGATTCTGATGCGTTCATCTTCTGTTCCGACTCTTTGATCCACGAACAACTTGTAGCTTTCATCCCGTGACTAGATCAATTATCGATAGATTACGATTAGGGTTATCCGTAGGCATTGCCAAAACCGTCACCGCTCTGGTTCGGTTATTAAACCTAGGGGCAGCAAGTGTTCTGCCTGGAGCAATTGCCCGTCGTTTCCAGCCTCAAGTGCTTCCGTTACTCTTAGCTCAGGTCAGACGAGGTGTGATTCTAATTGTTGGTACTAACGGTAAAACTACCACCTCTCTACTTCTATGCACTATCCTGGAAGACCTTGGTTGGCAAGTTGCTCACAATAGTACTGGGGCAAATTTGATTAATGGCTTAGTGACCGCACTCCTAGTTCATACCAATGAGATTGGTCAGTTGGATGCTGATTACGCCATTTTGGAAGTGGATGAAAATGTGCTGCCCTTGGTATTGCTTGATTGTCAGCCTAAATTTATTTTGGGCTTAAACCTGTTTCGTGACCAGCTCGATCGTTATGGGGAAGTGGATACCATTAGCCGTCGCTGGCAAAATGCGATCGCTCCCTTACCTCAGGAAACCGTTGTAGTTTTAAACGGCGATGACCCTACCCTGTCTTACCTCGGTCAACAGTTACCCCAGAGAGTCTTTTTCTTTGGGTTAAGTGAGCGAGATCTCTATCTTGATGAAATTCCCCATGCGGTTGACTCAATTTACTGCCCCAGTTGTGGACATCCCCTGGACTATGAGGGGGTTTATCTGTCTCATCTAGGAGACTATCACTGTCCTCAATGTGGCTTTAGTAAACCTCAACTCGGAGTCAATAGTAGCCAGTGGCCACAAATATTAATTGGTATCTATAACAAATACAATACATTGGCAGCGGGATTACTAGCTATAGACATGGGAATTGAGCGGGATACCATCTACAACAGTATTAAAACCTTCCGCGCTGCCTTTGGACGAGCAGAAGAATTAGTTGTGGATGGCAAGCGGGTTCGGATTCTGTTATCAAAAAATCCAGTAGGGATGAATGAAACGATTCGGGCTGTAAATGACTTGCAAAAACAAGGTGGAGCATCCACTAAACTAGTGGTACTCAATGACCGAACCCCTGATGGCACAGATGTGTCTTGGATTTGGGATGTGGATACAGAGAAATTAGTGAACTCAGGGGGAACTGTGGTAGTCAGTGGCGATCGCGTTTATGATATGGCAATCCGTCTACAATACAGCCAGAATCAAGACCAGAATCAAGATCAGACTAATTGCCAATTGATTATTAAAGAAGATTTATCAGAAGCGATCGCTACCGCTTTGGAACAAACTCCAGATCATGAAACCCTTCATATTTTGCCTACTTATTCTGCCATGTTGGAAGTGCGGGGACTTTTGACTGGGCGCAAAATTTTGTAGGTATTTTTAAGGGAGAGAATTGGAAATTTTATTAACTCCTGACTCATGAAAAATTCTGCCAAAATAAATCTATACCCCCAGTAGGAGCCGATCAAGAAACCATGACTCAAAGTATTGACCGGGTGGTTTTACCTCCTCCTTTCCCAGATCACACCCAACTACCAGAATCAGATGGAAGTTTTGTGAAAAATTTTCAGGAACACCCCCAAAGCATCTTACTCACAGATTCCATTGGACCAGTTTTAAAGGAAATTCATCCCGATGGATACTATGCCATTGGACAAGACTGTGGTATCTATTGGCGAGAAACTGACCCACCGGAAAAAGGAGCAGAAGCTCCTGACTGGTTTTATGTTCCCAACGTTCCCCCTAAGTTAGATGGTGAAATTCGCCGTTCCTACGTGATATGGCGAGAATATATCGCTCCTTTAATTGCTCTTGAATTTGCCAGTGGGAACGGGGAAGAAGAACGAGACCAAACTCCTCTATCCCGAAGTGAGGAAGGAAAAGTCACTAAACCAGGCAAATTTTGGGTTTATGAGCAGATTATACGCATTGCCTATTACGGCATCTATGAAATCAAAACCGGTAACTTGGAGGTCTATGAATTCCTTAAAGGTTTCTATCACAAAATGAAGCCCAACGAGAGAGGTCATTATCCCATTGAAGCATTAGGAATCGAATTGGGACTGTGGCAGGGAACCTATCAAAATCAAAACCAACTCTGGGTAAGGTGGTGGGATAACCAAGGTAATCTATTGCTGATTGGTAATGAGCAGGCAGAAATAGAACGTGCACGAGCTCAAAAAGCTGAACAGGCAATCTTCGAGGCTGTGCCCCGTTTCTTGAAGATGGGACTAACAGTGGAACAGGTAGCAGAAGCCCTAAGCTTGAGTGTAGAACAGGTACGAGAACAAGTTGAGGGTTGAATAACTGTAAAAAGTCATGAGCGTTATCAAACAAACCACCGAATGGTTAGAAACCAACTGGGTTAATCCCGCCTATGGAGGTTTTCTTTTAGCAGGAATTGCCATTTGTTTCTTTGGTGCTGCCACCAATACCATGGCAGGATGGCTCTATGTGATCAGTGCGATTATTTTTGCCCTACTGGTAATTGCCGCTATCTTGCCAATGCGATCGCTTAACCATCTATCAGTACGCCGAGGTCCGATCTCACCAGTCAGTGTGGGAGACCAGTTAACCATTGAACTAGAAATCGAAAACCCCACCCTCGGACCTCAAAGCCTATTACAAATTCAGGATATGCTCCCACCAGAACTCGGAGCAATCACCAAAACACCAGTAGCTAGCATTCCAGCCCAAAGTGTCCATCGCTGGGTTTACTACCATCCCACCGCCAAACGAGGAGTCTATCGCTGGCAACAGGTACAATTGAGAACTGCCACACCCTTGGGATTATTTTGGTGCCGTCGCCGTCGATATGCTAGTGCTAGGGCAGTAGTTTATCCCACTGTACTTCCCCTTACTCGCTGTCCCCTAGTGGATGAAATTGGTAAAGAGGACAGTATGCAAGTCCAAAGCGATCGCAAATCTCAATCACTTAGCCAAGACCTTACCAAAGCACTACGACCTTACCGAGTTGGTGACCCTACCCGTCTGATTCACTGGCGCACCAGTGCTCGTTACGGTGAATTACTGGTACGGGAGTTAGAAGTATTGACTGGTTCTCAAGAAATTATCATCTGCCTCGATAGCTCCAGTCAATGGCATCCGGAAGACTTTGAACAAGCCGTTATTGCTGCTGCTTCGATGTACTCCTATGCTTGTCGGACTCAGCCAAATGTGAAATTATGGACACCAATAACAGGGTTATTGCACGGTAACTCAGTAGTGTTAGAGGCCCTTGCTGCCACCCAAGCCGGAGTTGATGGGAAAGCTGAAGAGCAACCCTATTTACCCCCCTATCTACCCTTGATCTGGCTGACTCAAAATCCTGTTAGTCTTAACTCCCTACCCCCTGGAAGTCGTTGCTTACTGTGGCCAAAAGATGTATCCGTGGGGAAGCCAGTCCAACAACTTAAGCGCGATAGTTTGGGAATTGTAATTAATACGACTGAGCCCCTAAAACCTCAGTTACAGCAACCGATACAATAGCAAATAACCTGTGAAACGCAACGGATTATGAACGGAGCTAAGGTCAGGTTGTTTGCAGTCTGGTCTGCTGATTTAGGGTAAAGCAGAAGGTTTTGGTATGTCTTAACACCAATTCAAGCGATCAAACCATTATCCTAAACTATGTATCGCTATCCCAACGATCAACAAATATCCGATTGACCTGTAAGACAGTACGATACAATTCTAAGAACTCTTTCATAACTCAATTTTACTAAATGACTACATCACCAATAGCTAATCAAGCCAGTGATAGTAAACTGGAGGCGATGCAAAACTTTGCTCAGACTTATGCTCAGCGGACTGACACTTACTTCTGTGTTGACCCAAGCGTAACTGCTGTGGTTATTGAGGGACTTGCCAAAAACAAAGAAGAACTCGGTGCTCCCTTATGCCCTTGCCGCCATTATGAAGACAAAGAAGCAGAGGTGAAAGCTACCTTCTGGAATTGCCCTTGTGTCCCAATGCGGGAACGCAAGGAGTGCCACTGTATGTTATTTTTAACCCCGGATAACGATTTTGCCGGTGATAAGCAAGAAATTTCCTTAGACGAAATTAAAGCTGCGCGAGATAGCATGGCATGACAGCCATAGTACTACCTGAAGAATTTTGGCAGGGTGTCGATCAATTTAATCAGCAAGAGTTTTACGCTTGTCACGACACCCTTGAAGCTTTATGGATAGAAGCAGTTGAGCCGCAAAAGCGGTTTTATCAAGGAATTTTACAAATATCTGTTGCCTGCTACCACCTAGGTAATCTAAACTGGCGTGGTGCAGTGGTTTTACTCGGTGAAGGGATCGGACGTCTCAGTAACTATCAACCAGACTATGGGGGAATTGATGTCACTGAGCTACTATCTCAAAGTGTTAATCTCCTACAGGCATTGCAAAAAGTCGGCTCAGAGCAAGTTGCTGATTTTGTTAGACAGTTAGAGGCGGCTGACAGCAATCATGTTGTAGTTGGTGGCGAAGGGGTTAGGGGTTTTCCAAAACTCAAGGGAGTTGATGGTTAACCATTAACTTGTTAACCATTAGTTGTTAGCACATGCTTTCAAGGGATGAGAAACTTTGTTGGTGCCTAGTCGTCAAAACTAAAACACGTGCCTTAGAGCAAAAAGCCCATTTTCATTCCCAAGCTATGGCTGGATTTGCTTAAACTAGTAGGCAGAACAGCTTATTGGTATTCGAGATCAGTCATCACACACAACAGCATGAAGTCCGACCTTAAATATACTAACCGATTAAGGCATAATCTAGGTCTAAGATTATTCTTGCCAGTTACCTTGGTAGGTGCGATCGCATTACCAACTTTCCTTAACATCCCCCAAGCACAAGCCCAAAATAAACCAAAGGCCGTAGGCCACGCTGCGCGATCAGCAGCTGATGGAGGTGCCTTGACGGTTCGCTCTGATGTCCAGGAAGCTAACTCCAAAACTGGCGTAGTCACAGCCCGTGGCAATGTCCAAATTAACTATCCCGCTCGCCAAATACAAGCAACTGCAGCCCAAGCACAATACTTCAGCCGTGAGCGCCGTCTGGTTCTCAATGGTAATGTTTTTGTGTTGCAAGAGGGCAATAGTATTCAGGGTGAAACCATTACCTATTTGATTGATGAAGGACGCTTTGTAGCCCTGCCTCAACAGAACCAACAGGTAGAATCAATTTACATCGTTACAGACTCAGACAGCACCACATCACCTGCTCCAGGGCTTCCCTAGCTAAATCAACCCCTACCATCAGCCATTATGGCTTAAAAACTAGATCTTAATTGATAGAATAGCCTGCAACCACTTCTGGTCATTTCCTGGTCATTAGTTAATTACAAAGTATATAAGGATTATGGACTATTGACTAATGACCGATTAAAGGTGCTATCTGTGAAAATATTATTAGATAATATCCATAAGTCCTATGGCAGGCGCAGTGTTGTCAGTCGCGTTAATCTTTCCGTTGCCCAAGGAGAAGTTGTAGGGTTGCTTGGTCCTAATGGTGCTGGTAAAACTACAACCTTTTACATTGCCACTGGTCTAGAAAAACCCAATCTGGGTACGGTTTGGCTAGATGATCAAGATATCACTGCCATGCCGATCAATCGGCGAGCCCAGCTAGGTATTGGTTATCTGGCTCAGGAAGCTAGTATCTTTCGCCACCTTAGTGTTCGGGACAATATTCAATTAGTCTTAGAACAAACTGGTGTGCCTCGTAGTGAGTGGCGATTAAGAATGCATTACTTACTCCAAGAGTTTCGTTTGGAAAAAGTTGCCAATACCTTAGGTAATCAAGTGTCTGGAGGAGAAAGACGTCGAACAGAACTGGCAAGAGCGTTAGCTGTTGGTTCATTTGGACCTAAGTTCTTATTCTTGGATGAGCCATTTGCTGGTGTCGATCCCATTGCTGTCTCAGAGATTCAAAAAATTATGGCTCGATTACGCGATCGCCAAATGGGAATTCTGGTGACTGACCACAATGTAAGAGAAACCCTAGCGATTACTGACCGCGCCTACATTATGCGAGAAGGACAAATCCTGGCTGCCGGAAGTGCTGAAGAACTTTATGATAATCCTCTAGTACGTAAGTATTACTTAGGGACAGGGTTTCAACGATAAAAGAAGCGATTAAAAATTAATAAGCGCGATTAGCAAATCGTAAACAACTCACCGCTAACTCACAACGCGAGTATAGCGGGAGCTTTTAAGCTCAAAGTTTACCAGTCTAAGTTCTATAAGAACTACGTTATTTCTAAGTGTTCAAGTTCCTACCTGGGGATGCGTAGCTAGTCCCCAGCTCTAGAACCCAGTTATTAAACAGGTGTAATTGAGTTAAGCCAGTGTAGCTGGGAAAGTACCGAGAAATAACTTTGACTAAGCTAACTTTACCCTAGCAATAGGAGGAAACACAGTTATGCGTGTATTTGTGCTCAACAAAAATCGACAACCTTTAGATCCATGTAGGCCAGCAAGAGCTAGGATTCTACTTTCAACAGGTAAGGCTAAAGTCTATCGTCGTTACCCGTTTACTATAATCTTGACAGAGGAAATAAAAGAACCTATAACTCACGGGTCACAAATCAAAATAGATCCTGGAGCAAAAACAAGTGGTTTAGCTATCGTCCAAGGAAATCGAGTGGTTTGGGGAGCAGAGCTTACCCACAGAGGCTTTCAAATTCGAGACGCACTAACTTCTCGTAGGCAATTAAGGCGTGCCCGACGCAATCGTAAAACTCGATATCGTAAGCCCAGATTTCTTAATAGAACTAGATCAAAAGGTTGGTTAGCTCCTAGCCTGATGTCTAGAGTTAAAAACATTTTAACTTGGGTTGAAAAGCTGACTAGAGTATGTCCTGTGACTGGTATCTCTCAAGAGCTAGTTAGATTTGACACTCAAAAACTACAAAATCCTGAAATATCTGGGATCGATTATCAGCAGGGCACACTTTACGGTTACGAACTTCGGGAATATTTACTTGAAAAATGGAATCGTAAATGCGCTTATTGTGGGGCAACAGGTACTCAGTTAGAAATTGAGCATATCAAACCCAAGTCTAAAGGCGGTTCCAATCGGGTTTCTAACTTAGCTATTGCGTGTCACCCATGCAATCAAGCTAAGTCTAATCAAGATATTGAGCTTTTCCTGTCTAATAAGCCTAGTGTCTTGAAGCGTGTATTGAGTCAAGCGAGACGCCCTCTCGCTGACGCAGCTTCTGTTAATACAACTCGCTGGAAATTATACCACGATCTAAAGTCAACTGGAATACCAGTCGAGGTTGGCAGCGGCGGATTGACTAAATTCAATAGATGCCGTCAAAACCTGCCAAAAACTCATTGGCTAGACGCAGCAAATGTCGGGAAAGTTGAAACATTGATCATTGAAGTAACCCATCCTTTGCTGATTACTGCCAAAGGTCACGGAACTCGTCAGCTTTGTCGAACCAACAAGTATGGATTCCCTGTCCGTCACTGTTCAAGAACTAAAATTCACAAAGGCTTTCAAACGGGTGATATTGTCCGAGCTGTGGTAACTAAAGGCAAGAAAATCGGTACCTACGTTGGACGAGTTGCAACTCGAAAATCAGGATATTTCAATATCTCAACTAAATCAGGACTGGTGCAAGGAATCAGTCACAAGTATTGTCAATTTATTCACAGGAAGGATGGTTATGCCTATACAAATTAAAGCCTGTCCTCCCTTTCCTGAGTGCCTGTCACCTGGGGTAACCCCAGGTGTTTATATGGCAAGTCTCACCGCTAAATCAAAGATTATAGCGGGAGACGACCGGGAGGCGGACAGATGAAATTTGGTAAATCCAAGTCCATCATTGCACTAATGCCTGGCTTATCAGTGATGGATCGCTACATCGTATTTGAGCTAATCCCACCACTGCTGTTTGGTATAGGTGCTTTTTCATCACTGGGTGTAGCTATTGGAACCCTATTTGAGTTGGTTCGCAAAGTTACTGAAGCAGGATTACCACTGGGAATTGCACTTCAAGTGCTACTGTTGCAGATACCCCAGTTTATTTCCTATGCTTTACCAATGTCGATGCTCTTAGCTGCTCTGATGGCATACTCTCGCCTCAGTAGCGATAGTGAGTTGATTGCCATGCGTAGCTTTGGGGTAAGCATCTACCGACTCGTAATACCTGCTGTAGTGGTGAGTTTGCTCGTTACAAGTCTGACATTTGTATTTAATGAATTAGTGGTTCCTGCGGCTAACTACCAGTCCAAAATCACCTTAGATAAAGCGCTCAAAAAAGAAAGACCATCCTTTCAGGAAAGGAACATATTTTATCCCGAATATCAAAAAGTAAAGCTACCCAATGGCAAAAAAGTAAACAAAATTAAGCGTTGGTTCTACGCCGAGGAATTTGATGGTAAGCAGATGAGAGGCTTGACAATTTTAGACTTTTCTCATACCGGTCTGGAACAAATTGTCACCTCTGAGTCTGCCGTTTGGAACCCCACTGAAAATCTATGGGATTTTTTAGATGGGACTATTTATATTATATCTCCCGATGCTTCTTACCGCAATATTCTCAGATTTCAAAAACAAAAGCTACAACTTCCTAGAACACCTTTGGATTTGGCAAAAAAAAATCGTGACTATGGTGAAATGAACATTGCTCAGTCTCTAGAGCGTTTGGAGGTATTACGCCATAGTGGTAATGCTAAAAAAATCCGTAAACTTAGGATCAGAATTCAACAAAAAATTTCTTTTCCCTTTGTTTGTCTAGTTTTTGGTTTAGTGGGAGCTTCCTTGGGAACTCGTCCTCAACGTACAGGTAAAGCAACCAGTTTCGGCATTAGTGTTTTAGTGATTTTTTCTTACTACTTATTAGGGTTTATAACGAATGCCCTAGGTCTAGTTAACATTTTCTCTCCTTTGATGGCAGCCTGGTTGCCTAATTTATTTGGACTAGGTGCGGGAGGATTGTTGTTATATAGGGCTGCCCGATAGATAGGCCTGATAGAGAGGTAGTTATTGTTGCTAATTGTAAATTGCTAATTGTAAACCTGAATCCGTTGATTAAGAGCTAGCATCAAGTTACAGCGAAGCTGAAATATCTAACATCGTTGAAACCTGCTATGTCTTATCGTAATCAACCTCCTGCCTACCTCCGCTATTGGAAAGCTCAACTACAACCTTTGGGACGACCAGCATTTTGGGGAGCAGCTGTCTTGTTATCCCTAATGTTGTGGTTTGTCCGGGAATACTGGAACCGTCCAGAATTGTTAAGGGCAATTGGGATCAATCAAGTGGCTGAAACTGATACTCCCACCGTGGAACCAACCCTGTCTTCTGAAGATGATGAACTAGCGGCAACGTTGGCTGATATTGATAATTCTGCCGTGCTATTAGCAGAGCTCGAAACCCTAAGTGCTATATCAGTACCACCACAGCAAACCAAGAAAAGCAAAAAGTCTAAAACCAAAAATTCAGAAGGGTTATTTACTCAAGTTATTCAGCAGACAAAAGCTAACTCCCAAGCAAAATCACCTTTGCTAACCCCAAACGTCGTACCTCAGCAGTCCTCAAAAGCCAGAAATCCCTTTGCTACATCTACAAACGATTTGTTTAATATTCCTCCCGTTCCTGGGAATGGCTTACTGACCAATCCTAACTCTGTTAATCAGAGATCTTTATCCTCAAGCACACTGAACCCGACTAATTCTGTCTTGGGGTTGGGTTCCCTCAATTCCCTCTACACTAATCCAGCAGAGTTACCAGTCAGCCCTTTACAGGAAGCCTTGAATAGGCTTAATGCTGCTAAGTCTAATACCGGTAATAGCAAACCTCAACTACCTGCTAACATATTGCCTTCAAATATCTCCTATCCAAACAGGGGAGTTCTCGAACAACGGAACTCAGGAACTCAGGACATTAAAGCTAGGGGCCCGATACCGTTGAGGGCAACTGGCAATCAAGCATTACCGACTCCCTCCTATCCAGGACAAATTACCTATCCTGGAGCAATAAGACCAGGTGTAACCGGTAACAGGACTTTCTCGACCACACCCACAACAGCTCCTTCTTCGGGACAAATTAATTATCCTGGAGTCAATTTACCTCGAACAAGGAACGATAGAACTTTTCCGACAACACCTACAGTTCCTCTCAATTCCAACACCTACTCTACTCCATTCCGGCAAGCTACCGGTGTACCAACGGCAGCACCGCTTACACCAGTAGCACCGCAAGGAACTAGTAAATTGGGGCAATTTTCTACCCAGTCTACTAGTCAAAATCAGTTTTTCAATCAGCCTCGCTTAAAGTCTAAGCTTGAACGAAGTCAGCTGAGGCGACCTAAAATTATTATTTCCAATCCTTGACATTCCCCGGTCTCCCATACGGGGAGATTCTCTTTTAATAAATTTTGGTTAATCGACTCGCCCTAACCTGACAGCTTGACAGCAACCAAGGGCTTAGGGCAAATCTTCCCAAGGATTGCCCTTAAATGTAGACTTGCACGTTCGGTTCATCGACCCAGTTTCTGGCATCGCCTGTCGTAACAAGTTTCCTCACAACCTCTGTTGATCGGGTTACCAACTTAAGACACTCAAGTGTCAACTAAAATATTTAATGATTGCCTCAGCAAACTCAGAACACTTCAGGGGAGGTTCTACTGGTGGAGTCATCATCCGGGCTAGGTCATAAGTAACTTCCCGGTTAGCGATCGCATCTGATATTCCCTTCTTAATCAAATCAGCAGCTTCTTGCCAACCCATATACTCTAGCATCATCACTGCTGATAAAATCACAGAGCCTGGATTTACCCGGTCTAAACCCGCGTGTTTGGGAGCTGTGCCATGAGTGGCTTCAAAAATCGCACACGTGTCACCAATATTCGCTCCTGGACCCATACCTAATCCACCAACCATAGCAGCAGCAGCATCGGATAGGTAATCACCATTAAGATTCATCGTAGCCAGAATAGAGTATTCCGCTGGTCGAGTCTGGATTTGCTGGAAAATGCTGTCCGCAATCCGGTCATTGACCATCACCTTATCTTGCCATTGACCTTGCCCATGGGTGTCCCATATGGAATTAAGGACATTTTCCACTTCCTGGATCACTTTCCCCTGTTTTTCTGGGGTCAAGGCATCATAACCCGGTTCAATCGCGCGAGCATTCTCTTCCAGGCTAATGTCAGGATTTTGCTCCTTGTTGCTCAGAATCCAAGATTCCCGTTCAGTTATACATTCTGCTCGAAACTCTGTGGTTGCTAGTTCATAACCCCAGTCCCGGAACGCGCCTTCGGTGTACTTCATAATATTCCCCTTATGTACCAAAGTCACCATCTGCTTTGGCTTAGGTAGCCTGAGGGCATGTTGGATGGCGCGGCGCACTAAACGCTGGGAGCCAGTTTTACTGATGGGTTTAATGCCAATACCAGCATCTAAGGGAATCTGTTTTTTGCCATGTTCTGGAGTCGCTGGGATTAGATCCTGATTGAGTAAAGTAATCAATTTTTCAGCAACTTCGCTCCCTTTGGGCCATTCAATACCCAAGTAGATATCTTCTGTATTCTCCCGATAGACAATCACATCCAGTTTCTCTGGAGTTTTGTGGGGAGAGGGGGTTCCTGGGTAGTATTTACAGGGACGCACACAGGCATAGAGGTCATTAATTTGCCGCAGGGCAACATTGAGAGAGCGTATACCACCCCCCACAGGAGTTGTCAAGGGTCCTTTGATAGCAATGCCGTATTCTTTGATGGCATTGAGGGTGTCTTCGGGTAAATACTGATAAGTACCGTACTTTTCGCAAGCTTCGTCACCCGCGTAGATTTTAAACCAGCTGATGCTGCGATCGGTACCATAGGCGCATTGGACTGCTGCATCAATTACCTTCTGGGCAGCTGGCCAGATATCGACGCCAGTACCATCTCCGCGAATAAACGGAATAATTGGGTTGTCAGGAACAATGGGTTGACCATCCTTGTAGGTAATCGCAGAACCAGTCTGGCAAGGGGAGATTTTCTCGTACATAAAGTAGTTTTAATGAATTTCAGATGGAAGTTGGCAATAGACCTATAGTCAGAAAACTACCAGATCTCCTGCACTGGGCTTGAGACATTAAGCTTTTTTGCTGATCAACCCCAGGTAGATGGTAGTTGAGGTAAAGTCTATCCATAGGGGGATGGCAAAAACTCTACCCTTGTTAATCTTCTCATTAAGATGATTACTACTTTACAGGGCAAGACTGACAGAAAGAGCAGGTAGTTGTTGAGCTTTCTTCCCGAAAATTCCCATTTCTGGGTATTAGCATGAGTGAACGTAGTTCAAGTTCAAAGCTTTGATGAAGTTATTACACCATGGCTCAACTGTTTGAAATCAGCCTTTATGCTGAAATAGGGGTTCTATAGCTTAAGTTCTCCTGTAATAGGAAGGTGTTCAACTGTTTTACAACAGTCAGCTAAGGCTGCTTTGTGCAGCGCCATCGCTCCTAAAAAATTGCTTGGGTGATGTGTCAATAGTTAGGGCTTCAACACCGAAACTTACAGTGTTATTAGCATAGATGCTGCCTATGGTCAAATGAATTCCAATTAAAAGATATGGTGTATTGTTTGTCTGAGTGGTCCAATCACAGACTTCCAGCCAGATGGCAGCAGCATCAATTCATGACCAATTGGCAGGAGTGTTTGTAGAAAAGGTGGCTCCAGAAAGAATATGAAAAAGATTTTAGTTGTTGACGATGATAAAACCCTGCTAACTCTTTTGAAGCGCTACCTGGAACATCGAGGATACCAGGTAGAACAAGTGTGTTCGGGAACTGAAGCCTTGGAAGCTTGTCTCAAAAATCCCCCGGATCTGGTAGTTTCTGATGTACTGATGCCGGAAATGGATGGTCTAGAGTTTTGCCGTCGTCTGAGAAACATTCCCAATGGTAGGCTGATGCCATTTATTTTTTTATCTAGCAAAGCAGAATTAGAAGACCGTATTAATGGTCATTCTATGGGAGCAGATGATTATTTAACTAAACCAGTTGCGCCTAGAGAACTAGAGGCAAAAATCGAAGCACTGCTAGAGCGCTCGCACCGTATCCATGCTGAAATTGTTCGGTTGATGCAGCAAGCTACTGCTATAGCTCCTGGCCATCTAGCTAACCAATTCTCAACAGCTGCTGGTGTTGAGAATTCTAAGACTTTTGCTCAGGTAGGGGCAAAACCTCAACCTCTACCCTTGACACCAGCAGAAGAACGAGTATTTTGGCAAGTTATTCAGGGGTTAACCAACAAAGAAATAAGCGATCGCCTATTTATCAGCCCTCGTACTGTTCAGACTCACCTCAGTAGTATACTCCATAAGTTGAAACTAAATAATCGTAGCCAATTGGTGCGCTTTGCCTATGAGCAGGGATACAAACGTCCCAAGGAGTAGACATGGTGCAAAATCTGGTTTATTGGTCAATCTTCGATTTTGACGGAGCTGCCTTGTATATATACTTCCAAAAGACATCAACTGAGCTTTTATTTAACTATTAGCTATCACCCATCAGCCAATTTCCTCACTGCTGACTGACCACAAGCTAACCCCTTAAGGTATAAACTATCAGCTTTCAACTTCTTCCGCAACTAGTCTTCGGTCTACCCAGCAAGTCTCATGTTGGGAAATAGGTGTTGAAATTGACAAAATGCCTGTATTCTGATTCACAGTGTCCAGCGTCGAGGCTTTGGATATAGCGTTTGTGAGTTATATCCGCCCAAACGAGAAGCCGTTTTCTACAAAAATGTTGGTTTACTGGAGTTTAGACTATGACAAAATAACTCAGTTTCCTTTTGAACCTGAGATGTTAGTAAATTCAGGTAAACTTCCGTCTAATTTTTATTATGTTTAGCTTTTTTGTGAGTGATTTTGCATTTTTTTACCACGGAATAACGAGTTATTTTGTTTATTTTTTTTCTGGTTTCCATCCGGTCAATTTTTCACAAGGTTTGGGAGGCCGTGCTGCATCAAGACAGTGATCGAAAATTGTGGAATAAATAAGACAAGCAGTGAAGTCCGTTTTTATATAAGTAGTTTCTGGGGGGGCGACATGAGAGCTAAAAAGTAGACTGTATAAGCTTCATAGCTCTCATACCTCGTAAATAATTATCGAGCTTATGACGACTTAAACGCATTAACTTATCAACTAATTCCCAACATTGCG
>NZ_JAAHHS010000125.1 GCF_010692395.1 Moorena sp. SIO3H5 | reverse complement strand
TGAGTTGTTGTCAATATCTGCTGCAACTGAGCATAATCACAGATATCTACATCTTCATAAATGACTGACCCTGGTAGTTGCTGCAATTGTTGATAAGCTTGGATTTTACTTGCCAGTTCATTTCCACTATCTAAATGAGTTTGCCAAGTATTTTTATCGGGTAGAGAAGTGCGACCAACTATCAGCAACCGTGCTTGATAATTCTTAAGTAGGAAACTAGCAATTTCAGTTCCAATACCTCCCAGCCCTCCACTTATTAAGTAGATACCACCTGTTATGAAGGGTAATTCTTGCTTTGGTTCTTCAGCTAGATTTACAGATTCGATTCCACAAACCAAGCGTTTTCCGTCTCTGTAGGCTACTTCTGTTTCTTTGGAAAAATTGCCCAGTTCTTGTTGAATGTATGCCTTATTGACTTCAACCTCTAGTACTGGCAGATCGATGTGGCGACAGTTCAACCATGTCATTTCTTGACCAATTGTTTTCAATAGGCCCAAAACTGTCCCTTTCTCATAGGCTATCTTATCACTCGGTACTATCGACTGACTGTAAATTGATACCCACAGTAATTGTACCGACTGCTCTTCACTCCGAAATTGTTCTAATGCTTTAGCTAAGAACAGCAAACGAAACAACCCTTGCTTTTGTGACTGCTCCAGCGCTTCTAGGTGTGAAACTTCACCTCTATATTGATCGTATTCCCACAGGCAGACAATCTGGCCAATCGTTTTGTTTTCTTGTGCCAATTGCTCTAAAAGCATCTGATAGTGTTCTGCTCGGTCGGGCACAAGAGAATAATGATTGTCACTGATTTTGGTAAAGTTTTCAGCGACAGACACTTGGATAGAGGGCTGGTGATGTTTTTCTAATTCCTCAGATAAGACTGTTCCTAGCCCTAAAGTATCGCTAAATATTAGGGTTGTAGTTGTCTGGGAAGACAGATTAAAAACAGGGACTTTGGCTTGCCATACCTTTCGGTAAAACCAGCTTGGGATAGTATTGACATTCAATAGTAACAAATCTACCCGTTTGAGAATGGTGTTAAATTCACCAGATTCAAAACGCTGTTTTAGTTGAGAACGTTGAATTTTACCGATCGCTGTTTTGGGAATAACGTCTCGTTCTACAGGAATCAAATAATCAGGATTAATACCAAAACGATCCACTACCAGTAAGCGAATTTCCTTTAACAAATCTGCTTCTTGATCGTTTGTTGTTTTTGCTGGATTGAAAAATATGGCTAGTTTGTCTGTATCACTGTCACCATCCCTCACTGCACAAGCAGCAGTATAAGACACTTCTACACCTTGTATTTCTTCTATTGCTGCTTCAATTTCATGGCTGTAGTAGTTGAGACCGTTGATGATGATAATGTCTTTTTGCCGTCCGGTTATTGTTAAACACCCTTGTTGCAGGAAGCCTATATCTCCAGTATTAAACCAACCATCTTCTGTAAAAGCGTCTTGGTTTGCTTCTGTATTTTGATAGTAACCAGATGTGACAGACGGTCCTTTTACTTGTACTCGACCCGCCATTGTCTCTTTCACTATCTGGTTTTGATTATCTACTATTCTGATGGCGAACCCTGGCACTGGAGATCCTACTTCGACAAATTTCTGCTCGTCTGTGGTTGAAGATAGCAGAAATTTAGATGAAAACGTTACCGCACTTGAGGTTTCTGACATGCCCCATGCTGGATGCATAGCGCGGTCTTGGAGCTGATATTGACCTAATACTTCTAAAAATCGCCTGACGGTTTTTGCAACAATTGCCTCTCCAGCATTGAGAATAAAGTGCATAGAGGACAAATCCCATCCTCGGTGATTTTCTTGTTGACTGCCCGTCTTTTGTCGATTTTCTAGTTCTTGCACAATTAGCCCATAAGCAAAGTTTGGGGCCCAAGTAATTGTGGCTCGATAGTGGGAAATCCAATCTAACCATCGTGTCGGTTCTTGCAACACCAGTTCTGTTGGAGCGTGGATTTGCTGACATCCCAAATAAACGTCCCTCAGATGGAACATCACTATTCCCCCAACATGGTCGAGGCTAAACCAATTTAAGGAAATGTCTTCTTTGCTAAAGCCGTTAAATTGAACCGTTGATGCACTACGGCTTAACAAACTACGGTGGTTGTGCATGACCGCTTTGGGCATACCTGTACTGCCGGAAGTTAGCAGCAATAGCACCAAGTCCTCTGAGTTTGATTTATGCCAATTGCGATCTGCCTCTGAATCTTTTAATGGTTCTATGGGTTCTATCTGAAAGTTTTCTAACTTTAATTCTTCTGCCCACTTATGAATTTTTGGAGCTAACTTTTGCTCTGATAGTACCAATGGCTTTCCTAGCATCTGCCAGCTATTTTGCAGCTTGTTCAAATTGCCTGTTGCGGAAATTGGTACAGGTATAAATCCTCCAAGAATACATCCCCAAAATGCACTAATAAAGTTGTGATTGTCTGCTAGTTGAAAGATTACCTTGTCTTGGGGCTTGAGACCGAGTTTTCTCAATCCTCCCAATAGTCTTTGGGCATCCTCTAATAAATTTTTATAGGACTGTACGAACTCAGTTCCATCAGGTTGGATGTATACTACACCTTTAGTTGAATTCTCTAGGGCTGCTCGTTGCAGTATTTCCCCTAAAGTTTGTGCCTCTGGCTCTGTTAGAGGCTCTCCTTGGCTGATGGCGGGCTGGTTTACTTCCTGTGGCAAGTTCTTGTTAACTTTGTCTATCAAGTTGTCAGTTTCAACTTGAGGAAAATCTGTACCCATTCCCTTTGGGGGTGAGGGTACTAAATCAGAAATATGTAATCTGGGAAGGGTTTTTACTTGTGGCTGAACTACCACTGATACTTGCTCTATTTCTGGCAGCGATCGCAACTGTTCTTCCCAACGTGACACTAACTCGGAGTCAATCACCTCCAATTGGGCTAACGCTGATTCATCTATTAGTCCTTTGCCTGTTAAGGGCAGGTTAGATACTGTTACATAAGCACTTGGCAGCATATAGCTGGGTAATTCGGTCTTTAACTGGTTGTGGAGAGACTCTGACAAGAAAGACTTAGAGGTCACTACATAAGCAACCAGTTGTCGTTGTCGCATCATCACATAGCAGTCTTCCAGCCCAGTAATTGCCAGTAAGGCTTTTTCTATAGCCTGCAACTCCACCTGATGCCCTTTAATCCAAGCCCAACGTTGCCCAAATCCTTGCAATTCCAGACCACCATTGGCACGAAGACAACCCCGTTCCCCAGTTTTCAATAAACTACCAAGTTCGGGATGCTCTACAAAACTAACTGGGGCTTGTTGGCTCTGATTTATGTCACTCTCAGTTAAATTGCCACCTCCAACATAAACCTCTCCTGTTACTCCTGGCGGTACTGGTTCTCCATAGGAATCTAAAACATAAACTGAAAAATCAGTCGGAAGATTTACAGGCACTATTTCTGTATACTCTCCCAACTGAGTTTGCTTGCCACTAACCTCTCCTGGATAGCCAAATACATCCTCAAACAATTGATAGATAACTTTATTCTGCCCCTGTTTTCTACCCAAGTTATTTCCGACTGCTAGGCACTGCTGCCGCTCAGTTGCTGTTAGTAATGGTAATCGATCTATGTTAGCAGTCGGCTTTGTTACTATTGCTTGTAATAATGTCTGGAAATGCTCCACCATTCTGGCAATAGTCTGTTCCTCAAATAGATCGGTACTGTACTTAATAAGTCCACCAAGAGACGAGCCAACCTGTATCATTTCTAGTATGAAATCAAATTGACACTCCTTCGTTGGTCTGTCAAAGGCTTCTAACTTAAGTCCTTGCCAATCCGAAGACGTCTTCATTTCACCAGAGAGCAGCTTCCGCCATTCAGACATTTGCTGTAGCAGGAAAAAAACTTGAAAAATTGGAGATCGGCTAGGGTCGCGCTTTGGCAGCAATCGCTCTACTAACAATGCGAAAGGGTAATCTTGATAGTTTACTGCTTCTAATACAGTATGCTGAACTTTAGTGAGAAACTCCTTAAAACTTAGATTTTCCGAGGCCGACATCCTCATTACAACTGAGTTAGCAAAGAAGCCTACAATTGGAGCCTCTTCAGCCCTATTTCTACCTGACGTGGGAGAACCAACTAAAATATCCTCTTGACCTGTGTAACGATAAAGAAAGATACCAAATACTGCCAACAATAGCGTGTAGAGCGTGATATTTTCCTTCTGAGCTAATTCTATAAGTTGCTGACTGAGTTTTTCAGATAAGCTAAAATGATAGGCTGCCCCCTCGTAGGTTTGTATGGGCGGGCGTGGTTTGTCTGTGGGTAGATTTAAGGTTGGTAATTCGCCCGCTAGTTTTTGTTTCCAGTATTGCCAAAGGATTTCTCCTCTAGGGCTATCCAAAATTTTCCTTTGAGCGCGAACATAATCTTGATATGAATACTTTATAGGGGGAAGAGATGCTGGTAGATTGGTCTGTTGAGCTTGGTACAGTTTAGGTAATTCCTGAAAGATGATGTCTAAAGACCAGCCATCACAGGCAATGTGGTGTATTGTCAGCAGTAGAATATGCTCTTGAAATGACCGCACAAACCACCTAACGCGCATCGCCGATTCTTTTTCAAGGTTAAAAGGGTGCTTGTGAGCTTCAACCACTCTCTGATTTAATTCCTCTTTACTCCAAGCAGAGGCATCAACCTGCAAAAAGTCCACGTCTTGATGGCGATGTACTTGTTGAATGGGTACTTGACCTAGCTTAGTAAATGTGCTTGACAGCATGAGGTGACGTTGGCATAGAGCTTCAAAAGCTTGCCTCCAAGCTGTCACATCCACCTCAGAGCAAATACGAACAGGTACGGACACGTTATAAACACAACTACCAGGTGCTAGTTTCCAGAGAAACCACATTGCCTGTTGTCCGTAGGAAAGGGGATGAACATCGAGAAGATCTGGGTTGTCATGCAGTAACTGTAAAATTTCTGCCTTATGTTGCTTCAACAGAGCCAATACTGATGCAGTTGATTCTTCTTTGGGAGCATCGTAGCGTAACTGCGAACCTTCACTCCAGATCTGCCAACCTTTAATTGAAAGCTCTTGTAAAAACTCAACTAAATTCATAATTCACCCCTTACTCGTTCTATCTGGTCTGCTTCTTCTGTGTAAAGTTGTTGGTGATTTTCCCCCTCAACTTTTTGACTGATGTCAATCTGGTTCAGTTGCTCTTTTACTTCAGTTACGATATCAGCAATACTAAGCCCTTCTATAAATTTGACAGTAGGAATATCTATCCCTAGCTTCACTAGACTCATATTTCGCAATTCTACAGCCATTAGGGAATCAAGTCCCATGCTATTTAACGGTTTTTGTAAGCTTATTTCTGAAGCGCTTGTCCGTAACGATTTCGCAATTTCATTTTGAAAATGAGTCAATAAAATGTTTTCTATTTTACTTGGAGAAGCTGCTTGTAATTGTTCTAAGATGCTAGACTCCTGACTCTCTATTGTCTCTATTGAAGGTGTTTTAATATCCACAGTAGAGAGAGTCATCAGGTCACTAAATAGCTTTCCTAATCCCCTTACTTCATAATATTTCTTAAATGTAGACCAATCTACCTTTGTCACTAGTGGTTGGATAGCATTGGTTTTTAAAAGAAAACTTAAGGCATTAAATCCTTGCTGTGGTCGTAATTCTCCTAAGCCAATCTGCTTCATCCATTGTACATAACTTTCCTCAGAAACCATGCCCCCAACACCGAGACTTCCCCAATTTATACTTAATGCTGGGAGCCCGATCGAACGACGATAATAAGCTAAAACATTAAGAAAGTGGTTAGCTGCATCATAATGTCCGTGACCTAGGGAACCCCATACTGACCCAATCGAAGAAAAGCAGATAAAGAAGTCTAGGTTTATCTCTTTGGTTAGTTGATGAAGAACCCACGTTCCAACTGTCTTCGGGCTAAGTATCGATTCAAGTATTTGATGAGTCATCTGACTTAATTTGTGTTGGTCACTTAAACCAGCAGCATGAATAATACCCCGCAGTGGTTTTTGAACAGTATGGATCGACTTAATAATTGAGGACATTTGAGCTTGGTCGGTAACATCAGATGCGTACACTGTTACGCTAGCTCCCTTCTCTTCCATGAGCTGAATAGCTTGAACCTGTTTCCATTCATTACTCTCTTGGTCAAGGTTGGTCCAATTTTCCCGTTCGGGAAGGCCTTTGCGTCCGATTAATGCTAGCTGGCGAGCTCCTTGCTCTACCATATATTCGGCGAACTTCAGCCCCAAGTAACCAGTACCACCAGTAATCAAGTAAGTAACATCCGACCGGAACTGGAGACTTTGAGATTCTATGAAGTTCTTATGCACTAGGCGTGGGACGTAACGCTGTTCATCTCGAAAGACAATATGGTTTTCACCATTTGAATCCCCAATTTCTGCTAAAAGTGTTGTACAGGAATCCTCTGGTGCTACATTAGGGTCTAAATCTAGCATTCGGACTGACAATTCCGGATGTTCCAAAGAGATTACTCTACCCATTCCCCACAAAGGTGATTGAGCTAACCCTGATATTGAATCTTTGATGGGAAGAACTGGCTGGGCACCTTTGGTTACCAACCACAGGCGGGGAGATTGCAAAAATTGTGCCTCGCTCAAGGCTTGAACTAAGTATAAGGCACTCCCACATCCCTGTTTTGAAGCTACTTTCAGGTCTTCTAGTGTTAGTTCCTCTGCTCTTGGAGTATCTAAGCTCCATAGATGCAACACTCCTTTAAAATCGGGCAGATTAGCTTTTACCTCTGTCACCAGTTTTAAGTAGTCATCAGAATTTTCCGGGTTTATAGTAAACTCATCTGATGCTATCTGTTGGTACTCCTTTCCTGGAAACACCAAATTACAGACTTGTCCGCAGCTCCGCAGTCGATTTGCCAACTGTTGAGCGATACCTTGCTGGTCTGCAAAAATTAACCATCCTTCACTCGGAGGCAACGATGGAGTAGTTGCAGTTTGAGCAATAATTACACTCTGGGAAGATATAACCTCTTCTGTTCCCTGAATATTGGGCAGATTTACCACTTTGGGAAAACCGCTTTCTATTAGCAATTTCTGCCACTTTGATACAGTTAGTAAGGGTTGATTAGGTCGTAAATCAAAATCCCTAAAATTCCACCATCCGTCTAACATTCCAGCAAATAAAGTTACCCACCGCCTGGGAGTTGTGATTTCCAACAACACCAACATCCCTCCAGGTCTCAACAACTGCCTCACATGCTCTAGAGTTTTACGCAAAGAGGCTGTAGCATGGATTACGTTAGCTGCCACTATCACATCGTACTGATGGGGGTCAAACCCTTGAATTTCGGGATTTTTTTCAATGTCTAAGTTTTGATAGTGTATGAATGGGTAATCCTTAAATTTATCCTGTGCTTTGCTTGTAAATAAGCTACCGATATCGGTGAAGATATATTCTGTTTGCTCTGGATTCAGATGAGGCAATATATAGCTAGTAGTTCCCCCTGTCCCAGCTCCAATTTCTAATAATCGCACCCCTCGGCTTGGAGGTAAATTTTCCAGGGCAGTAGCGATCGCACGCTGGACTAAAGTGTTAGTAAATTTTGCTTCAGGAGACTGTTCATATATTTGAGTAGCTATAGTTAAATCCCCTTCAGGGAAGACAACTTGCAGGGGTTCTATAGTTCCCTGCAAAACTGCTCTCAATTGGGAACCACAACGCTCTAACATAGTTAGTTCTGCATTAGCGCTGGGGAATTGAGCAAGTAAGGTCTGATGTTTGTGTTGTAGATTGACTTTTTCAGGAGTTTGGAGTGTCACCCACTGATTTTCGGTGTAGCGCAGAATTTTTACTTCTGCTAGCATCTCTAACAACAGGTTTAAAAGTTGTTGATATTGTGGTACTACACCTAATCTTTGGGCTAGGGATTCAGTGGAGAAGTTTTCCCCCAGTTTAAATGAGCATCCCATTTCGTCAAAGGCTTGCAAGACATATTCCACACTCAAAGTTTCTAATTGTCTCACAAGTTGACTGTAGCTATCCAAGTTATTAACAGAGGCTAAAGACGACACCAAAGGTTGTAGTTTCTGGTTAATGGTCAATGGGTCTAGAAGTTCCTCTGATGAAAACTGCCCGCCAAAACTAGCTTGAGGTCGCCATTCTACTTCATATAACCAATCCTGGAACTCCTTTTTATCTACAAAGTTAGTAAAGTTAGTTGCTTTGGTCCAATACCGTTCTCTTTGGAAAGGATAAGTAGGTAATACTACTTTTTCACGGATATAATCTTTGTCAAGGCCTGACCAGTCTACCTCTACACCTCTTACGTACAATTCCCCTAAGCTCTCTAGCAATTGTTGCCAGTCTTGGCGATCTTTGCGCAGAGAAGGCAACCAAACCCCCGTGTCCTCTGGTAAGCATTGGCGTCCCATTCCCAGCAAAATTGCCTGGGGTCCGATTTCCAAGAAAATTTGACAGCCTTCCTGGTCTAAAGTCTGCATACCATCAGCAAAGCGGACTGGTTGTCGTATATGATTCACCCAATATTCAGGAGTGCTAGTGTCATCGCCTATTTGTTGCCCAGTAACGTTAGAAATTAGAGGAATCTGAGGTTTATTGTAGGAGATTTGCCATGCTGCTACCTCAAACTTCCCTAGCATTGGTTCCATCAGCGGAGAGTGAAAAGCATGGGATACTTGCAAAAATTTTGCTTTTATTCCTTGCGTTGACAGGCTGCTGTAAATCTCCTGGATGGCTTCACTTTTACCAGAAATTACTATACTGCTAGGGCCATTGAGAGCTGCGATCGCAACTTGATCGCCATAGGGAGCAATCACTTCTCGCACTTGAGATTCTGATGCGAGCAAGGACAACATCTCACCACCTGGAGGCAATTGTTGCATTAATTGTCCCCGCATTGCAATCAATTTGAGACCGTCTTCTAGGCTGAAAACCCCAGCAACACAGGCAGCGACATATTCTCCCACACTATGACCGATTACAGCATCCGCCTCTATGCCCCAAGATTTCCATAATTGGCATAGCGCATATTCCAGAGCGAATAAAGCAGGTTGAGTATAGGCCGTGTTGTATAACTTTTGGTTTGCCTCGCCAGATGTTGGAGAAGACAAATCAATATCTGGATAGAGAACAGAGAGTAGTGGTTCTTCCAGATAGGGACGCAAAATTTCTTCACAGCGTTTGAGGCAATTACGAAATGTCGGTTGGGTATCGTAGAGTTGACGCCCCATATTCAGATACACAGACCCTTGACCAGTAAATAAGAACGCTATTTTCTGGCGCTTGGGACTGCATATTTGACCGCTTGGCACTGTATCTTCGCCCTCCGCAAGTCCGCGCAGAGCCTTTTGCATCTGTGTTGTAGATGTTGCCGTAACAAAAAGGCGGTGATCAAAATGCGCTCTTCCTGTATTGGCAGTGAAACAAACGTCTGCCAGCTTTGCGGATGAGTTTGATTTCAGATGAGCCTCATAGCGCTCTACTAATTCACTCAAAGCCTTCTGATTTTTGGCTGAGAGAGCAAGAATGTGAGCAGGGCGTTCAATTTCATTAGCTTTGGTTTCTTGTTTGGGAGCTTCCGACAAGATCACATGGCAATTTGTGCCACCAAAGCTAAAGGAACTGACCCCAGCTAAGCGAGGTTCTGTAGCAACAGACCAAGGTTGGCTCTCAGTAGGTATGAAAAAAGGTGTACCTTCTAACTGAATTAAGGGATTAAGTTGTGTGAGGTGCAGGTGGGATGGTATTTGCTGATGTTGTAGTGATAGAACTGTCTTAATCAGACCAACTATTCCCGCCGCAGCTTCTAAATGACCGATATTGGTCTTAATTGAACCAATCCCACAGGACTCAAGAGGCGATCGCCCTTGACCCAGTACTGCTTTTATGGATTCAACTTCTATTGGGTCTCCCAAGGAAGTGCCAGTACCGTGAGCTTCAACATAACTAATCTGGGCTGGCGCTACACCAGCATTTTTTAATGCTTGCCTGATAACTGCCTGCTGCGAACGCCCATTGGGTGCAGTCATTCCATTGCTGAGACCATCATGGTTAACTGCCGAGCCTTTGATAACTGCTAAAATATTGTCTCTATCCCGGAGGGCATCACAGAGGCGTTTGAGGACAATTACACCACATCCTTCCCCTCGTACATAACCATCGGCGTCTTTGTCAAAAGTCTTACAAAAACCGTCCGACGCCATCATCCGAGCTTGAGAAAAAGTGAGAGTGTATTCGGGGGACAAAACCAAATTCACCCCTCCGACCAAGCACAAATTAGATTCACCGCTTTGCAGGCTTTGACAGGCAAAATGCAATGCTACCAGCGATGACGAGCAAGCTGTGTCTATCGCCAAGCTAGGTCCGTGCAAATTCAGTATATAGGAGAGACGATTCGCTGCAATACCAGGCGTGATGCCAATGCCGCCATAAGCATCTATATTAAGGTGATCATTAAACACGAGTCGGCCATAATCACTAGCAACGATTCCTATAAACACACCTGTTTGGCTGTCAGCTAACTTATTTGGTGCCAGTCCTGCATTTTCCAGAGCTTCCCAGGCTACCTCTAAGATTAGTCTATGCTGGGGATCCATTGACTCTGCTTCTCGGGGAGAAATTCCGAAGAAACTCGGTTCAAACATATCTATCTGTTCGAGGAAAGCGCCCCAACGGGTGTTCATTTTTCCTGGTGTAGCTGGATCTGGATCATACAAGGCATCAACATCCCATCGATTTGACGGAACTTCAGTGATGGTATGCACCCCATGCCGCAGCAAATCCCAAAAGCGTTCTGGATTTCCAGCATTTGGAAAACGACAACCAATACCTATAATCGCGGTTGGATCCATGTAATTTGCACCTTATCTTCAGGATGACGAAACTAAATGCTGAGCCAAAAAGTCTATAGTTGGGTAACTATAAAGCGCAGTAGCAGGAATATCTCGTTCTAGCCAAGCTCCCAACTCAGCAACTAGATTTGCTGCATCAGCCGAGCCTAGAGCATAGCGCTCAAAAGGAAGAGTACTATTCACCTCATCTGCTTCAATGTCAAAAACTTTGGCTATGTAAGCGACTAACCAAGCTTTAATTTTTTCTTCTAGAGGCAGCTCCTTTTTTTGATCCACTACTGGCAGTTTGGCTACTATTTGACTGTATTGCTTCATCGCCTCACTACAACTCATACCTTTAAGTTGATTCCAGGCTTGCCATTGAATATACTTTCTAGGTTGCAGAATCGGATCTGGCTCCTCCTCTAGACAATCCCCTTCCATTGCTTGTTTATAGAGAGTCTCAAGCTCTATTTCTTTCTTGCCTTTAGGTAGTTGAACATGACCAAAGCGAACTAAGTTGGACATGGTCTGAAATTCTAATTCTATATTGTCTAGATCATGATAATCACGAACGACATTGATTCCATAATCATCTTGCCCTGATACCAGGATACAAAAATGATTTTTGATATTATGAAAATTTTCGTCTATGAAATCGCCTTTTAAACGGTGTGGATAAACCTGTACGCTGGGAGGAACATAACGTCCATTAATACCTAGTCGGCGTTGTTGCTTGGAGTTATTGGGGGGAGAGGAATGCATAACTCTTTCGGTAAAAATAATAGCTTGCCCCATGCGCGCTGGTACAGCTTCCACTTCCCATTCATTGTCATCGAAGTCAAACACTACTGAGTATTTTCTCCGCCCTTGCCAAACCATTTTATGGTTTTTTATACCCGCAAACATTCCCTCCTCAGCAGGTACCTGCACTCGCCCAAATTTTTTCTTGTGTGTCCCATTAGCAAAATGTAAGCAACCGTTTTCGAGATTAGCATCATCTAAAGCTATCCATACTGATATATTTATAATATCTTCAGTATTGGGGTAAAGCAGTGCTGGCTTTTGAGGATCATAGGCGCTGGGGTCGTAAGAATCATAAACTTGATGCCATTTGATCTCTCCTTCCCCTGGCATTTTGCAAAAAACATTACTGTTCCACAATAGTAAATTGTCCCCACCCAACTGGTTGAGTAGCTGAACAATTTTGTTGTTTTTAAACATCTCGACTATCGGTTGATGAAACAGATGAAGGTCACGAGATGTGTTGAGGTTCAGGACATTGTTGTAGAGCATCATCATCGGCTGACCCTCTACTTCTTTAATTGAACTATTAGTTTCTATACATTTTTTTACAGATTCTAATTCTGAACTTGTAAATATATCCAGGGGGCCTAACCATCCCTTTTCTTCAAAGTGTTGAATCTGGTTTTGTGTGAGCATATTCAGGGTTCAATCCTTTCTATATTACTACTGTAGTGGTATAAACAAACACTCTGTTGATTCGTTTTTTATACTGATACAAAGTATCATCCAGTAGCTTAACAAAAGCTATTCTGAAATGCACTTTATTGTTGTAACATTTTGTTAAGCTGTTCAGTCTGTATAGCAATTATCTATGCCATGAGGTACAAAGCGATGCAGCGCGGTCTTGGGGGTTCCCCCCATGAGCGACTGCATCAAGAAGGTATCCCCCTAAATTCCCTTTATAAAGGAGTACTTTGAGGTTGAGAAGTGTACCTCATAAATCCTAGAAACACTATATGTTCTGACGGCGTGACGAAACAGGTTCAAATGCTTGCTATGTAAAGCAAATGCTTGCTATTTAAAGGTTGTATAATTTTATGGTAAAAACAGGGAAGTATTTGATTACCATAAAAAAATCTTGTTGACAATTGGCTCCAGATTATATCAAGTAAAAAGTACATTTACTCTATCCGAATATATTTTCTTAAAAATTGGCGTCTTCCGTACCTGTTATGCTATATTGAAATTTTTTACAAAATTAATGACACATTTACCGAAAGTCAAAGTTTTACACTGTAAGGGTTACAGAGATTCAGAGTAGGTCATTAATTTTGTTTAGGTGCTTATCAAAATTTTCAGTAATAAGTCTGATGATTTCTATCAAAATACACAAAATTTTCAGTAATAGGTCTGATGATTTCTATCAAAATACACAAAATTTTCAGTAATAAGTTTTACAATTCCCCGCTTTTGACGACTCCCGACTCCCGATTCCCGATTCCCGATTCCCAGGGGGTGCGCTTGACCCGTAATTAAATTCGCGCTGATTGTCGCACCGCTCCCGACCCAAATGTAAAAAACCTACCCCTGTGAGGGATTGGCTCCAGGGTCGTGCGTCGTGTGAAACTCAGAACAGACAAGTAATTAAGCCATTGTCAATCCTGATCAGCCGCCACCGAAAAACCCACCGAGACCATGGCAAAAAGACCGAACGTCCTCTACTAGAGGACTCAGCAATAGCTGAAAAGCTAAAATCGTGCGATCACAGCCCTCAGGGTAAACGCATCTAATTTTTCTGGGGGGGTGACATGAGCCCTAAAAAGTTTAGTCTATAAGGCTTTGATGCCAATCTCTGTTTGCCGGTACAGGGTCATTAGTTCATAAGTCCGACCAATCACGGTTTGTACCAAATAGGCCATAATGTTCTCCTTATTTGAATTTATTCTTCCTAATCAAAGCCTTTTGGGGCTTTGACATCTTAAAGACGATCTCAAAACCCAATTTTGGAATTTTTCGAGTTACCACCAATTTTTTTTCTCTCGACTCACCCCATTCAACCCATTTCAAGACTCAAAATCCTTTTTTTCCCTAACTTGTAGCCGTTTCAGTATGTTGATTGAGAAAGCGATGTGCGCCCCCCCAGGCCGCTACGGGAACCCATTACTGATAGTTAAACAGGTGCGCTACACTTTGTTAACGCACCATACAAGATAGGTGATTAGCCCAAAAAGCTAGCGCTACGCGATTGACTCGCTTGTCACGCTACGCGAACGCACTTAATAAAAATCTCCCCTATCTCCCTATTCCCTAAAAAAAAATCGGTCAAGTTTGGGTTAACCCCAATCCTTGACCGAATTGTGTACTTTAACCTTCCACAAATACAGCTGAGCTGCACTCAACTATCGATAATTTCAGATCAACTCTTGATTACTGGAGCAGTACGGGCATCAAATCCGCTAGCTTTGAGAGCATTAACGGTTACTTGGTCATCTTGCACCCAGTATTTAGAATCAAAACGGACAAATTGATACTGCTGGGGTGTAGGAATAGTTGCTAGTACGGGGACTTTTGCCTGATGTTTTTTACCGGAATGTTTTTGCAGAATCGATTTTAATTGGTTAAGGTGGCTTGTCGTAACTTCCTCAGGGTTAAGTTCCACTACTACTGTTCGTAAACTTTCAATTAGCTCAGCATCTTCAATAATCAGTTGAATTTTTTCATCTCGCTCATCCACCTTCGCCCAAATAATTAAACGGGAATCGGCTTGCAGTAATGAACTAATTTTTTCGTAAGTTTTCGGGAATACAACTCCTTCAGCTTGACCGGTCAGATCTTCCATCTGCACAAAAGCCATGCGTTCATTATTTTTTTTGGTGAGGTGAGGCTTAACTTCGGTGAGCATCACAATAGCACTCAAAGTTGTGCCCTTCTTTTGGTCTCCTAACTCGGCCAAACTGACAGGAGAAAGCACTTGAGCTACTGGACGGGCTGATTTTAAAGGATGGTCAGATACATAAAAGCCAAGCAATTCTTTTTCCCAATTTAATTTTTCTTGGCGTGAAAAATCAGAAACTGGTGGTGCTGTGGGAGCAGATTCCCAAGCATTATTGTTCTGATCCTGATCTTGCTCAGAATTACTGTTGCCAAAGAGATCAAAAATGTTCAGCTGACCACTTTCTCGGTCTTTGGCACGGTCTTGCCCCCAACTAATCACTGGGTCGAGGTCTTTGATTAGTTGCTGGCGGTTGGGCTGAATGCTATCAAAGGCACCACAGTAAACCAAAGCTTCCAAACCACGGCGGTTAAGGGTGCGCAAATCGACGCGATCGCATAAATCTGCCAAAGCCTTAAACTCACCACCAGTCTCCCGAGCCTTGATAATACAATTAATTGCTCCGTGTCCCAAATTCCGGATTGCTGAAAACCCGAACAATATACTATTAGAGATTGGTGTAAAATCAAAATCCGAACGATTGATATCCGGTGGCAAAATTTCAATCCCCATGGTTGAGCAAGTAGCAATATATTTCTGTATCTTGTCCGTACTGTTACTACTCGCTGTCAGCAGCGCTGCCATATATTCAACTGGGTAATTCGCCTTGAGATAGGCAGTTTGATAGGTTACATAGCCATAGGCGGTGGAGTGGGATTTGTTGAAGCAATTGGAAGCAACAATACCGTTTGCCAAAATAAAGTTATGGTCGCCCTTGACACCAATATCATAGACAGGTTGAGTGCCTAAGGATTTGCGGCTGATAATTTTAACCATCCCATGATTTCCTGCTTTACTCTGTAGACAATTGGAGATTTGACCTCCACACAAACTATAGTTTTTTTTTGAGCAGATCAACAAGGGGTCTACTGTCAACTTTGATAACACTTTTATTCCTGAGTTGACGGTTGACTGTTAGAGGATATCTCCCAAGTTTTTTGATACTGAATTTTGCCCCCCTAGCCCCCCAGCGAGCAATCCCTCGCTGGGGGGAACAAGAATCTATTTGCTGGTAAAAGTCCCCCGAGCGAGCAATCCCTCGCTCGGGGTATTTAGGGGGATTATATGTAGCAAATGAGACTTATCAGACAACCTCTTAACTGTTTACTATCCACAAACAACCGTCAACCGTCTACAAACAACCAGTTATTTATTTACTTCTTATCTAATTCCTCCCCAGTATCAAAAATAATCACAAATTGGACATCAGGCATCAGCTGTCGGAGACGGCGCAGGTGACCCTCTGCATCAGAGCGGTTACGGAAGCGAGCAACAACGACTCGTTGCATGTTGGGTAATAACCGCACAATTACCCACGGACTAAGACGGTCGCGATAGGTCATAATAAAATTATCTCCTATGTTACTAGGGGTAATAGCCAGCCCCGTGGTTTTTGAGGTTCAGGGGGCTGGTTTTTGACCTTATTAATTAAGGTCACTTTTATTATAGCATAAAAATAATATTTTAGGGTACTTTTTTTGTAAATAATTGTAATTAAAATAATGACTTAATTAGTACAGAATTATGATGCATTTTTAATGTTTTTTACAGGCAAATATAAAATTTAAATTTACCATTAATAATTAAATTAATAAGTAATATCAACAATCTAATAGCGATTAATTAATTGCTGAAACAGAGTTAAAAAAGTAGATTAATTGATGTAATTATGGTAGTCAATACAATTGAAATGTTTTATTTTATTGGAAAACAAAACTGAGGATATCTTGCCCATCTTGCCTCTTGCCTCTTGCCTCTTGCCTTTGAGAGTATGTTCACAACCGAGATAAAAAGGCTATAAGATCGTAGCCCTAAGGCTGACCTATAGAATAGTATTGTAAATACTGAAAATTGGAACTGGGCTAGACTGCGTTCGCGTAGCGTGACCTGCATGTCAATCGCATTCTCAACCCCCAATCCTACCAAGCTCAGATCTGGCACCTGGCCCATGCAACCTGTTGACTATACCACCCTGACCGCTGCTTGTTCTGAGTTGCGTGCTACCTGGGTACCAGGACGTACCGAACAAGTCTATCAACGCGATCGCTACACCATTGCCATCGCCCTACGCACCCTAAATGGTCGAGGTTGGCTCACCATTTGTTGGCATCCCCAAGCTGCCCGAATTTGCATAGGAGATCCACCACCAAGGGTTCCCGACACCTTCACCTTTAGTGACCAACTGCGGCACCAGTTAGGTGGCTTCGCCCTAATTGCCATCGAAACCATTGCCCCTTGGGAGAGAGTATTAGACCTGCAATTTGCCAAACGCCCTGGAGAACCCCCGACCTGGCATTTGTATGTAGAAATTATCGGCAAATACAGCAACCTAATCCTCACTGATGCTGACAATCTGATTGTTACCACTGCTCATCAAGTCAGTAACCAGCAATCCAGCGTCCGTACTATTCAAACCGGTCAACCCTACGAACTCCCACCAGCCCTCACTGGCACTAGCCCCAGTTTGACTGAACCCTACCAGAGCTGGCAAGAACGAGTAAGTTTGATACCAGGAGCAGTAGCAAATCAGTTACTCAAAAGTTATCGAGGATTGAGTCCCACCCTCGCTCGCTCAATGGTACAAGCAGCTGGTTTAGACCCAAAGCAATCCACCCAAAACCTAGAAGAATCCGACTGGCAAAACCTATTTCAACGCTGGCAACAATGGTTACAAACTTTATTGAACCCTAGCAACTTCTCTACAGACAACCCACAACCGACCAACCCACAACCGACCAACCCACAACCGACCAACCTTAAACCTACTAACCTTAAACCTGCTAACCTTTTTCAGCCAGGCTGGACAAACCAAGGATATACGGTAATGGATTGGGGGATAGTTAAACCAGCTAAAAATATCCAAACCTTACTCAATTCCTATTACACTAACCAGTTCAATCAACATGAGTTTGCCCGATTGCATAACCAACTGACTCAGAAGCTAAATAATAACTTACGAAAACTACGGCAAAAAGCCTCTAGCTTTAAGGAACGTTTACAGCAATCTGACCAAGCTGATCAATCCCGAGAAAAAGCTGACTTATTAATGGCATATCTCCAGGATTGGCAACCAGGGATGAAATCGATCACCCTACCGGACTTTGAAACTAACCAGCCAGTCAAGATTCCCTTAAATCCTGAGAAAAATGCTGTCCAAAATGCCCAAGCTTTCTACAAGCGACACCAAAAACTGAAACGAACTCGGGATGCCGTTGAGCCATTACTAAAAGAAGTACAAGATGAAATACAGTATTTAGAGCAAGTTGAGGCATCATTGACTCAGCTAAACACCTATAACACTCTAGACGACTTACAAACCCTACAGGAAATCCGCGAAGAGCTAATTGGGCAAGGATATTTAGAAGCTTCTGCTCAAAAGAGTCGTAATCTATCCGATGTCTCACAGCCCTATCGATATCAGACTCCCAGTGGCTTTGAATTATTGATTGGTCGCAACAATCGGCAAAATGACCAGTTGACATTTCGTACCGCTGGGGATTATGACCTCTGGTTTCATACCCAAGAGATTGCTGGGAGTCATGTACTACTTAGATTAGAGCCAGGAACAGTAGCGGATCCAGCAGATTTGCAATTTGCTGCTGATCTAGCCGCTTACAACAGCCGGGGGTGTCAGAGTGAACAGGTACCAGTTGTTTACACGAAACCTAAATATGTTTACAAGCCCAAAGGCGCTAAACCAGGCATGGCGATTTATAAGCACGAGCAAATCCTCTGGGGGCGTCCTGATCAAGGTCGTGATTACGTGATTGCATCTGCCTCAACCAAAAAAATGTAAACTTTAATTACAAAAAAATCGTATTCTCTGTTACGATTAATTTAAAGAAGAAATTTTTAGGCTGTCGGTTTGGGAACGCGCAGCCTGGATCTTCCTCATGGAAAACGACGACGTATCTCTAATTAACTAAGTGAGCAATACCAGCTGTCTCCACAGCTGGTGATTTTTTTAATAAAAATTTAATAAAAATCAACAAATATACGGTGGAAAGAGGCAATACCATTACCCTAAAACCAGCAGGTGTCTCTCGCAGGCCATGAGCCATATGGTATCCGAGTTCATCCATTTTCCCCTTGGTGGATCAGTTGCACGCCAAAAACCTCA
>NZ_JAAHHS010000124.1 GCF_010692395.1 Moorena sp. SIO3H5 | reverse complement strand
TTACATTATTGCACGGGCAAAACTGACTCGTTTGCGCATACCTCCTGATAATTCAGCTGGGTAGCGGTCTCCAACACCAGATAACCCTACCATCTCCAGACTTTGATTGACTAATTTCCTAATTCGATGATGTGGTAGTTTAGAGTGCTGGTAAAGCAAGAAACCCACATTCTCTTCCACCGTCAGCGAGTCAAACAAAGCTGCCTGCTGAAATACCATACCAATACCAATGGGGTCTTGAGCATCTTCTATTAAACCGGAGCGCCGTTGCCCTTTAACATAAACTTCACCAACATCAGCAGGTAGTAAGCCAGCAATAATCCGAAGAATTGTTGATTTGCCGGTTCCAGAAGGACCAATAATGACTAGGGCATCACCCTGATAAATTTTTAGATCCAACTGATTCAAAATGACATTAGTCCCAAACGATTTGCTGACTCCCTTGAGTTCAATCAGTGGTTCTGGCATCGAATATTTCTGACATTTTTCATTGTCTCCTCCATACAATGTATAACCTCTTCATCAAAGAGAACTACTTTTTGGTAATCAGGAAATTCTCCTGTATCCAGGCGCACAGCCACTTGCCCTAGCCCCTCACTGAAAAGGAGTTGTTTAAATAACAGGTTATCCGTAAAGGACATAATGTGAGCAGCAATGGCGCACTCGCCTTCCCAGCCAAAGTCCACATCGAGTTTAACGTGATGCCTTTCATGAATACATCGGAAAATTAAGTTGACGTCCTTACCTAGTAGATCTGATTCATTATATTGGGCGCTGATTCTAACATTTCCTTCTTCAAAGTCAGCTTTGATGTCATTAAGACATAGATCTGGTCCTCGAAAGTAGGGTTGGTAGTCAACATACTCAAAATTGACACCTTGCAATTCTACCTTTGCTAAGTCAATGACAAATTGACGAAACTCTCTAAGTAAGGAATTAGGAGCTTCATAGGGTGGAGCTGTCATATAACCGTTGGCTAATTCTTCAATAATCGTCATTATTATGATTTCCTCCTGTGCATACATAACCTCCTAAGAATTCTTGTAGAATTCCTGCATTTACACTATTATTAGAGGATAAGTGATATAGTAAACTTATTGATGATGGGTATAACCCCCTGAGTTTGTAAGTCCTATCTTGGCAACAAAAGAGTTAAAGCTTCCGTGTTAAATTCCTAACACTTGGAAGCTAATTTTGCTTTCTTCTAAATTGTGATATTTCTTGACAATAAAGACGTCGCGACAACCACTTAAACAATATTTAAGAATCAGAAAGAGTTCAAAAAGCTTGCCGTGAATTTACTTAAATAGTTCTCTGAAATACTGCAAGAGCTTTATCTTATTTTGATTTCAGACCCACCCTAGCTGGTTATTTGAGCAATCTGACCCTGACAAAGGCTTTCTTAAGAAAATCTGAATCATTGAAGCCTCTTGAAGAAGCATTTAAATTAACTCTTCCCGCTCCGGTCATCAGTAATAACACGTACATAGCTCACACTCACTCAATTTCGGTTACTTCACATGGATTCGCTCTAACAATCTATGCACCGAAAATCTAGCTATTGATTCCATAATAACTATGTGCTTACGGCTAATCACCGATAGTATGGTCATGGCTTCAGGGATATTGCTTATTATTATATATATCCATAAAAAAGCCAATCTATAATCAGTGAATTTACGTAATTCTCTAGTATTAGAAATAGTTTAAATGTTTAACATTTACCCTTGTTACTTACTTATTTGACCCTGATTACTTCCCTTTCTGTTTCACCAGCGAGATGACAACCACTCGAGAATCAGTGAATTTACGGACTCTGGGTTTTCGTCATGAGGGCAGTGACCAGCCTTAGGAATCCCTACAAATTTTACCTCTTTACCTTGATGACTCTGGTTTTGGAAGATGGTAGCACCAGAAATCGGTGTCCAAGGGTCTTCCTCTCCCCAAAGAATGAGTAGAGGACTTTGTAACTTCGGTAAAAGTTCACTAGGTGCAGGACCAGGAGGAGCAGTAAGAACTGATGCAAATACCTTTTGAGCACCGGGATCACAAGCAGGCTGGTAGATTAACTCTACAAGTTCCTCTGTAATGGCATCTGAATCACAGTAGACTTGACGGAGGGTGCTGCGGATCCGATTTTTCTGGCGGATACGGTTAAACAGGAACGGTCCAAAGGTTGGAGAGTTCACTAATCTGGTAAAAGCTCCCATCACCAAGCGCAAAGGTAGATTTAGCTCTTCAGGGCGGTGATTGAGTCCACCAGCACAGTTAATTAAGACACCACCAGCAGCAATCTCAGGATAGTTTGTTACCATCATCAGGCTTAACAGAGCACCAATGGAGTTACCGATAAATACGGTAGGTTCGTTGATGTAAGTATCCCAAAAGTCCTTTATTTGTTCTTGCCACAACTCTACGGTGTAGGATAGGACAGGTTTATCAGAACCTCCGAATCCCAGCAGATCAATGGCAAACACTCGATAACCCCCTGCAGCTAGGGCAGGAATATTCTTGCGCCAATGTCCAATGGATGCCCCAAAACCATGAACCAACAGTAAAGGCTTACCAGTCCCCATTACGGTGTATTGAATCTGGTGACTTTGCCAGTTCCAAACATGCTTTTCCGTAGTGTGGTAGGATATTAGTTCTTGTGTAGACACAGCTTTTTATTAACTTTAATTAATTTACTTATCTTCATATTATTAGACATTTAGGTACTAAGTTGATTCTGGATTGTAAATTATTGGTCTTAGAGCTAATTGATAGAGTAAATCTTAAGAGCTCAAATCCGTTGACAGATATGGATTTCAGCTAACATGAGCCAAACTACTCCTAAATCCTGAAAGGATTGCACCGCAATGGTTATAGGTCTGTTTCCCAATCAGCTCTGTAATACTTGTCTTAAAAGAGGATTAAACATTACCTAGCAAGGATTGATCAGGTCAAGGCTTTACTCTCACCTTTCCAATCCCAGGAGGCTCCCACTTAACCTGCCCTTGGTAAGTGGCCAGACGGGGGATGGTATAGTTTTGGATAATAGTGACCTGAAAGCTAAAGCTAGTCAGTATTTCGGGTCCCTTATCACCCTCTCAAGGAGCAGTTTCTGTGGAGATGGAGGGGATGAAGGTGAGATTTTACTAGTCAGTATATATGAGTTAACGTTGATTGACTTCTAGTAAACCGGCAGGAGGCGTAATCTCAATCCGACCATTTTCGAGATCCACCACTGGCGCGATCGCTTTCACAAACGGAATCAGCACCGTTGCTGGCTGTGCTTCCTTCTTAGCCTTGGATTGGCGTTTCTTGCTAGTTCGAGTAGGTGGTGGAGTTTCTGGATGGGTTGGGGGCGGTTGCACTGAAGATTGCAATTTGACTTTCAAAAGGTCATTACCGGCTGGGATCACGTCTACGACTACCCCCACAGCTTCACCAGTGAGTTGATTAAACACTTCAAGGTCAATCAAGTCTAGGATGTGATACTCATCTTCCTCTAACTCTGGGCGATCGCTGACTGGTACCAACAGTTGATAACCGCGCAACCCCTCTGCCTGATCCCGGTTGTCTATCCCCTTTAGCTGCACAACATATAACCCTTTAGCAGGGACAAAACGTCCCCAAAGTAATTCTACGGATTGGGGAGGATTTTCCTTCCCGGAAGGAGGAAGTGGTGGTTTTAACCAGCGCTGTCCTGGCTCCTCAAACCTCTCAGGAAAGTCAGAACTGGGATAGACTCGCAACTCTCCTTTTAGCCCATGGGGGGAAACAATTCTACCGATTTCTAGCCAGTCGTCATTGGTCATTTGAGCATTGTTAGGTAAGTGAAGTAAGCACTAAGGGCAAGGTAGTACCATCATCCCTAAAGGGGTCCGAGAGCGTGGATAGCGCAGACCTGTCATTTTATTTTATCCTGATTACCGGCATTTTGCTCAGAAAAAATAATAGAAAACACACTATTTTTTTAATAAAATATGTCTAAAAAAAATGTCAATAAATTCGGTTAATATATTATATTTTTTGGATTTTTATAACAAATAAGTTAAGGTAATACAATCTAATTATTTTTTAAAAATAACCTATACAGGATGCCAATAATAACAAGGCCTGTGGGCTTTTATATTTTGAAAAATCCTTTATAAACGTTATCGATGCTAACAGTCTAATCAGGGTTACTTCAATCAAGGCAATTGGCCATTAGCTCACCTTCGAGAGCTTAATGACTTTGTGCAAGTAATTGAGATTGTCCAACTTCTCCTGATGCTGCTCGGCAATGGCACTGGACTGGAACAATTGTCTAGATTTGACCGAACCTCAGTCCTCAATCTTATCTTTGACTACATCATAAAGCTGATTTAAACTAAATTATTCCTTTATCATCATAATAATTTACATACCAAATGTTTAGCTATTTGTCAAATTTTTTATACATTCTTGGAGAAAGAAAACTCCGACTTATCCCTCTTTTGTTATTAATCTTACTAACCTCCCTGCTGGATACTGTAGGTATTGGACTTGTCGGGCCATTTATGGGCTTAGCTACTAACCCAAGGTTGATTGAACTAAATTCTCGGTTGGATTGGGTTTATGTCAAGTTAGGTTTAACTTCTGAAGTTCAGTTTATTGCCTTACTAGGTTTCATCATTATTGTTGCCTTCTGGACTAAATCCTTATTAAGTTTCCAAGCTCAAAAATATATCTTTCAATTTAGCTTTACTCAATACGGTGAACTATCATCAAATTTGCTCCATGCTTACTTGGTAGCACCTTACACATTTCATCTTAGGAAAAATACGGCTTTTTTAATCAACACGGTTTTAGAAGATTCTGGAGTTTTTAGTGTAAAATTTATGATTCCTTTCCTAAAAACGCTAGCCAGTTTTATTATTATCTTGTTTTTAGTAGTTTTACTAATAATTACCGATCCAATCGCAACAATTACTCTAGGCTTTATTTTACTAATACCCTTGGGTATTATCTACCAATTTAAAGACAAAATTTCCGAATGGGGAAAAAAAGTATCTCAATCTAAGGAGGAAATGATTCGCATCATCAATCATAGCCTTGGAGGACTAAAAGAAACAAGAATTATTGGTTGTGAATCTTATTTTGAAATGCAAATGAGTGATCAAGTCGATCAACTGGTTAATGGTATGACATCGTTTCATACGTTTCAAGCTTTGCCTCGCATTATAATTGAAGCGATTTTAGTAACATTTTTAGTAGCTTTTGTATCTATAGTCTTAGTCTTTAACCTTGGGACAGAAAATATTATCCAAGTTTTAGGTATTTTCGCTTTGGCTTCTGTGCGCATGATTCCAGCATTTAGTCATTTAACATCTAATATTGCTTTGATGCGAAACTCCAGCTATTCGATTAATAAAATATACTTGGATTTAAAAGAGTTAGAAAACATTGAAGTAGAGAAAATTTTTGAGCCTAAATATTTATCAGATTTATCTGCCCTATCCAAGCCTAATACTTCGTCATATCAATTCAGTAATTTTGTCAATTCCATTGACGTTAATAGAAGTCTATCACACCAGGATAATCAGATCAAAATTGAGAGAATTACCTACCGATATCCCAAGGTTTTAGACCCTACTATTATGAACATATCGTTGACTATCAACAAAGGTCAATCTATTGCTTTAGTCGGTAAATCCGGGTCAGGTAAGACCACATTAGTTGATGTCATTTTAGGTCTATTAGCACCTGAAAGTGGTGAAATTATGTACAAAGGTAAATCGATATATAATAACCTGCGTTCCTGGCAAAATTTAATTGGCTATATCCCACAGTCGATTTTTCTGATAGATGACACAATCGAAGGAAATATTGCCTTTGGTGTTCCAAAGCATTTGATTGATCGAGAACGATTATATCAGGCTATCCAATCTGCTCAACTTGCGGAGTTTGTTGAGCAATTGCCTGAGGGAGTTAACTCTGTTGTTGGTGAACGGGGAGTGCGTTTATCTGGTGGTCAACGCCAGCGGATAGGAATTGCTCGCGCACTTTACCATCAGAGGGAAATTTTAGTCTTAGATGAGGCGACTTCTGCACTAGATAATGAAACTGAACACTTGGTTAATGAAGCAATTAAATCGTTGAATGGCACTAAAACGATGATTATTATTGCTCACCGTCTCTCCACTATTGAACATTGTGATTGTATCTATTTACTCGATCAAGGTCGTTTAGTGAAGTCAGGTACTTATCAAGAAATGATTTTAAATGAAGAAAGCTTTAATTTTTGAATTGGAAAAGGGCAGGAGCAGGTTAGTTATAGCATTCTATCTCCCATCAGGTACAAACATATCCCTTAAAAATGGGGACTTCAGCTGCAATATCAAACCTGCTCCTACATGACTAGCTTACTTTTACCAAAACTAAATTATCTTCTTCCTTTGTTTCATAGCTTTTCAAGGGTTTGTCTGCAGGTCCTTTCGTTACTTTGCCATCTAAATCAAATTTAGAACCGTGGCAAGGACAGTTAAATATCTTGTCCTCTTGCTTCCAATCCACGCTACAACCTTGGTGAGTACACCTAGGGTTCACGGCAACAAGACTATTGTTGCTCAGATTACGCACGACTAGAATATCTGCTATCTTGTCGGTAATTTTGCCTTTTTCTTCTAACTCCTGCACTGTGCCAACAGCTTGGAATCCATCTTCTCGCACCGACTTATCAATATTAGCAGTTTTCTTTTCTGTTGTTTTTGGCTGACTTTGATCAGGACTACAGGCAGCTAATGCTACTGGTAGATAAGTAGCCAATGCACCAACACCAAACCAGCCCATAAATTTACGACGATCCATAGTATCCCTCTATGTGGAAAACGATTTATTTTAATAATAAACCATAATTAAAAATTAATTATATTATCTCTCAAACTAGGAATTTTTAATCAAAACTATGAGCAGCTAAATTAGGTTTATAATCTCTTCCTCATTAGTTGGTATTATGCATTTTTAATTAATTTTAATTAATTTTAATTATCTTTAGCCATAACCGGTTGGTTTGGGCTCAATTGTTTCACTATATTTTCACTAGATTTAGAGAGCAGCCAACGGTTATGTCTGGTAGCGGCAGCTGCTACAAATAATAAATCTAAGCCAACGAGGGTCCCGACAATTAATTCTGAGCCACCAGTGCTAAATCCATAACTGTGTAAACCAGTACCGAGAACAAAGTTTACGCCATACCAAGCCATCAACACAGCATTAAAACAAACTACACTAATGACTGCCATCCCAAAGTCTGCTAACCATCCTACCAGACGACCATGTAATGGGACTATGTAACACATTAGGGCAATCAACGCCCAGGTTTCTTTGGGATCCCAACCCCAGAAGCGACCCCAAGAGAAGTGAGCCCAGATCCCACCGAGAATAATGCCAGTAGTGAGCAGTAAAACACCAATTTGTAGGACTCGATAGTTGAATTTTGATAGATTGGAAATTCGTTGAAAGGATTGGGGAGCAACTAGATAATGTCCTAGAATAATATGTCCTAATCCCATGGCTAAGGCAAAACTAGCATAGCTGAGGGTAATGGTGGGAACGTGGATACTTAGCCAAAAGTTGTCTCGTAGTACTGGTACAAGGGGAGCAATACTTGGGTCTAGGACGGCTGGAAGACTGTCTGCTAGAAGTAGACAAAGGATTGATAAAGGAGCAGCGGCTAACAGATAGTATTTTGCTCGGTAGATTAGCTCAAATACTAGGGCGATGGCGGCTATCCCAAATCCAACCCACACTACGGATTCATACATATTGGTGACTGGGGGACGTCCGGCAATTTCCATGCGGGTGATAAAGCCGTAGCCTTGGATGAAAAGACCTGTGAGGAAAATTCCTACTGCACCTGAGTAGAGGTCGAATTGTTTGAAGGATAATCCTAATAATAGGACTAGTAATGCGATCGCATAAATTTTCCAGGCTTTACTAAAGGGGCGAAAACTAGAGAAGTTAACTTCCCGTTGCAGCACGGAATCCTTGGGGTAAATGTCAGGGCTAAGAGCCGCTAACTGCTGATGTAGTGTTTCCGCAACTTGCCCAACCTCAACATTAGTCAGTAGAGGATCTAAACGATAGGCTTGTTTGAGTGTTTGGTAACTTTGCTGTAGGGGGGTAATTTGTTCGTTGGTGTAATACTGTTGCGATTGAAGTATGCTTACCCAAGTGCCTTTACTATCGCTGGGATGGGGAACTAGGGGTAGGGTATCAGTACCTACCGTGCGTAACATTAATGCCAGTCTGTCTTCTATGGTGAGGGCTTCTCGTTCGTCTCTAGTCAGCTCAATGTTGTCCGCTTCTTTTTGATTGGCTTCCAGAACGATGGCACCTAGGTTGGAACTGACTAATTCTGCGAAGGAGAAGTATTTTCGTTCTAGGTCAAGACCAATTTTTTCTTTGAGGGGGCGGTAGGTCAGTAGAATGAAGGGTTCTTGGTTCCAGTCTCGGTTATTAAACCATAGGGATAGGTAGGTTTGGAGATAGTTGAGGCTTTGATTGTTTTCTAGGCGGTAGTTAGTTGAACCGTGGATTTTGGCTACGGTTTCTCGGGCTACGGTGTCTAAGGGTTTTTTGCGCCCATCAAGTTGGACGGCTAGGGTTTGTAAGGGGTCTAGGGGTGATGGTTGGAGTTGGGTTGGAGGTATGATCAGGATTACGATTCCGAGACAAAGTCCGATCAGGAGTTGGAGTGGTTTCATCAGAACACAGGAGTTGAGGCTAAACAGGAGTAAAATCTAATCTGAACTAGAACAAAGTATGCTAGGGGGAATGATAGTACAAGGGAACTCCGGACTCCTCTGGCTGGCGGCGCAGTTTTTTGGCTACCCCTCGACCATAGAACATGATGGTGAGCCCACCGATTACTAGACCGGAGCCTGTCCAGGTTAAAGCAGTTACCCAGGCTGGTTCTCGCTTGATTTGTAGGGTTGATTGTTTTAAGTCACCGGGATTCCAGGAAGCTTGGGCTATTTTCCAGCCTTGATACCAGGTGGGATGGTTCATCCAAACGTTGCGGTGGGAGATGACATTGTGATCCCGGTCTTCGAGCCGGATTTTGCTAGTCCACATAGCAACGGAATCACTGCCTTCATTGCGTTCTACGATGAAGTCTTCTAATGCGATCGCAAACGGCAGTTCCAAGAGTTTGGGACTAAACGCAGCAAAGATTTCTCCTGTTGGTTCGTTAATCGTAGTCGGTTCGCCCCAGGGTAACCAGGTTTGGGTTCCGGTTTCGGTGCTGACTAATAAAGCTGGTACTCCCTTAACGGTTGGGTCAAATACAGGTATGACCTCACGATTGATTTTGCCATGGGGAATATACTCGTCTAGGGTAATTTGGAAGTCTGCCCAACCGGGACTTACAGCTTCTCCAACCTCTAAAGTCCCAGATTTAAATCCTTTCGAGGAATGGGCAGCATAGAATAGCTGACCTGATTGAGTCACGATCACCCGGAAATAATCCTGTGATTGCTGGGGTTGAATTTTATAGCTAATCTCAATTCCTTCTAGGGGTTGTCCTGATACCACTGAACGAATTGGGGGAAAGTTTTCCTTTCCAAACACAAACCAGCGTTCAAGCCCTTCTGGTGTGGATACCTCTAACTGTACTGCGGGATTTCTCAGTTGTTGGGAGGCCGTTGTCGGTTGCTTGTTGCTGTCTAGTCGGAAATCCGGCCAAAAATCGATTACTTTGACTGAGGAGTCTGGGGCTTGGGATGACAGAGCTTGTTTTATATCGATAATCTCTGTATCTATCTTTTCCCTTTCTTTTGACGTTACCTCGATGCTTCCCCAAGGACTCAGGTTTTGTTCTTGAGGAGGGGATAGCAGAGATTTTCCTTTTCCTGTCGCTACCGTATCAACCTGAATGATTTCTAATTCAGCTGGCCCAATCCCTACTTTGCTATAGGCTACTGGGGCTACAGCTAAATATCGCTCTAGGGTTTGCCCCATGCGATCGCTTTTCAAGCGTAATCGCACAGCTGGATTATCTACTGCTAGATTATCTGCCGTTGCCCCTTCTGTAAAACTGACTGTTTTGATGGTGTTGTCGCTGTAGCCTACCAAAGACAATTTACCAATTTGCTTGGGCATGACTGAACCATCTGGCTTGATCAATACATCAGCCTGCTGCAACTCTGATGATGGTGTCATCACTTCCACAAATTCCCCTTCAACCCGAATCTGATTGCTCGAAGCCATATCGGTGCGCAAAGGTAACATGCCCTCTACACCTAAGTGGATTACAGCGGCTGAACCAGCGATAATTACGATGATACCAAGATGGGTCAAAGCAAAGCCGATTTTACGCGCACCTCGCCAGGGATAGCGATAGAGAGCTGATACCGCTAAGTTGAGCGCTAGTAGGAACATTAAGGCTCCAAACCACGGACTTTTGTAAATCTCTTGTTGCACGGTAGTTGACCCGACCTGAGATTCGTAAAACGTCGCCCCAATTAAGATAGCGACAATAATACTAAGTAAAGGGACAGCTAGTTTAATCGAGCCAATAAATTTCAAGGTATGCTCAAGCATATAGCAATCCTAGGTTATTTGTGAACATACTGGTCAAGATTGGTAGCACACAACATGGTTCAGCAACTATAAGTAACTATAAGGTAATCAGGAATAGTTTTTACCCAAAATTTAGGATTTATCTCTATATAATACACCCTGGTATAAAACAATTTTATCAACACAAGCTTTTTCCTAAATTATGGTTTTTTTTGGTTTTTTTAAAACTAAGCGATCGCTTTTACCAAAATGCCTTAACGTCATGAACTTTTACCATTAATTTAAATTTAAATTGTATTCAATTATACAGTTATCATTTTTTTAATCTTAAAGGTGTAGTCAATTAGTCTACTAATAGTCTACTAAATTAGACATTGCTAAACGGTTGCGTAAACGCGATCGCTAACATCAGACTTCGATACTGGTCATAAAGCGCGTCTGTCTACAATTTCCCATCTGTCAGGAATTGTGATTAACACCAGACCCAATCCAGATCACGTTTGAGGTTATCTATGCTGTTGTACACTAGTCCATCTAGCCAACTTACCACAAGCAATCCTGAGGAACTACTGAAGCGATATGCTAGGGGAGAAAGGGATTTTCGGGGCATAAATCTGAGTGAGGAAATGTTGAGTTGGGTAGATCTTGAGGGGATAAATCTCAGTGGTGCTCAGCTTTATGTATCTGTTTTAGAAGGGGTTAACCTTACCGAAGCGAACCTTACTAGAGCTAACCTCAGTTGGATAGACTTAACGGCAGCTACTTTAATCAAGGCAAATTTGACTGAAACTAACTTACACAAAGCCGATTTGCGTGGAGCGGATTTGAGTGGTGCTAATCTTCAGGGGTCAGATTTGAGTGGTGCTAACCTTCAGGGAGCAGATTTGAGTGGTGCTAATCTTAGTGGTGCAGACTTAACTAGTGCAGTAATGTCTCGTAGTTTTGATATCGGTATTTTAAAGTTGGCAGCTTTGTAGAAAGATATTTTTGAAGGTTTAAGGTTTAAGGGTTGAAGGTTGAAGGTTGAAGGTTGAAAGTTGGTTTGTTTAAGGTTTAATAACCTGTAAAGTTCTAACCTGTAACTTTCTAACCTGTAACTTTCTAACCTGCAACTTTTAACCTCTGGTAATCCTGTTTTCAAGATAATAGCTCTTGCAGCACTTTACTGATAATTGTTTCAGGGATTTTGCCAACTAGAATTTCTGTCTCTTGCTGATTACTGTCTAGAAATGTGAATTGAGGCACACCAGTCACTCGGTATTTTTCAATCGGTTTAGCCCACTGGGGATCATCTATATTTAGCATAACCCAATTGACGCTCTCTCCATACTTTTGGTGTACTTTGTTTAGGATAGGAGCCATGGATTGACAAGTGGTACACCAGTCAGCGTAAAATTCTATTACAGTTGGCTTATTATTGCTCAAAGCAAGCTCATACGGTACGGATTGCTTTGCCATTGTTTTGATTAGAGCTAACCCAGCCACGCTTGAACTACTAAGGCTAGATACATCAGAACGAGTTAGGAAAAATGTTCCAGCGGCGAATACAACAGTGATTATTCCTACAACAATGCTGAGTTTTGCCCTGATTTTTCCTTGATCACTATTCATTATAGTATTTATCAATTGGGTGATGTCTAAATTCCTGGGTTGTAGGGAGCAGCGAGCAGGGAGCAGCGAGCAGGGAGCAGGGAATAAAATTTAGATATACCTGACTAGACTAGGAAACGCTATATTTCATGATATATTATTTACCAAAATATCATGAAATAAAATACTGAATTATCATAACACCAAAAAATAATCGTATCTCTTTACTACTGTTGCCTATTGCTTGTTGCCTATTGCCTGTTGCCTATTGCCTATTGCCTATTGCCTATTGCCTATTGCCTATTCATTGATAGTAATAGGCCAGAAATATGTGAAATCCTAGCATCACAAAGAATACACTAACTAGAAAGATATGGGTGGATAGCCAGACAGAGCGTAAATTACGAATTAGGGGACCTTTAGATATACCCGGTAGTATCGTGCCAATGCCATCCTTTGCTGGCACCCAACCAAAATATTTTCTAGGAGATTCCAGCACCCCGGTTTCGGCCACAACACCGACTAGAGCCGATAGGGTTACACCAAAAAATACCCACAGGAATATAGAATTAAAATTCTTGCCAGTCGCCCCAATGGTATGAATTAATGTTGTTCCTAAAAGAGCGACTCCCAGAAAGATATGTAAACTCCGCCACAGCAGTATGGACCCAGGAATAGTAAACTTAATCATCCAGCCACGACTACGCTTTCTAGCTGTTAGTACCATCTCAAACAATACAAAAGCTAGGGATAGATAGCCGGTAATTTGCTTATAAAGTTCCCCTTGTAAAAGCTGATACCATTTAAAATAATTGTCCCGCAGCATCGGTAGATAAAGGGGACTCAGGGCAAAGGGAGTCAGAATTACCACACAGATGAAGGTGAGGATGATTAAGGTAGAAAATTTGGGCTTCATAACATAGTGGCTTTTCGGTTAAACCTATTTTGTAAGCAGTCAGCAATCAGTAGTCAGCAGTCAGTAGTCAGTATTCAGCAGTCAGCCGTCAGCCGTCAGCCGTCAGTATTCGCGGTGATAGCTGATAGCTGATAGCTGATAGCTGTTCGCGTAGCGTGGCCAAAGGCCTTTAGCTGATCGCTGATCGCTGATAGCTGATAGCTGATAGCTGACTGCTGACACATTTCCCCTAAAAATTAGGTGCCTTTTAGAGGCAGATTAATGATGATGCCACCCATGACTTCGCCCATCTCAAAGACTTTGTCAGGATAGCGCTCTTTGTGTACAGGATGGGTGTTGTGGCAAGATACACAGGCTTCAGCCACAGCTTTATCAGGGTAAACGGCAGAATAATAGGTTGTACCAGCAATTTCTTGATAGTCCATGTAAGGCTCACCAGTTTCAACCACTTCTGCCATCGCTTTCTTTTCAAATTCAGATTTTGGCGCTTGGTTATCGTTGATGTTCCAAGGGGAAATTAAGCCGTAAGTAAACTGTCCGTTCTCAGAAGCAATCTCTGCTCCTAGACGGAACATCTGAGCTGGTAGGGGAATACCACCAGTTTGTTGCCAACCTTCAGTGGCTTCCGCATCAACTACTCCTTTTGGCTTCTCTTTGCCTTCTAATGTCTTCAAGCGGTTAATGACGTGCTTGGTGTAGGCGGTGCGGTCTGCTAAGAGCACGGTATGGATATAATCCACAACTATTTCTGGAGCAACACCTGCAGCTTGCTGAGTGGAACCGCCACCACAAGCGACAACAGTGACGCAAATCGCTAAACCTAAGGCAATTAAGCCTACAGCTTTGGTTTTCATGCGATGTAGCAATGTCTTGATTGCCATGATTTCGTGTCTCCTCTCGTTGTCTTTAATTGGTATGACGTGGCTATAAAATGGCTATGACTACCGCTAATTTAATGATTAGCGTTAGCTAGTAGCGTTAACTAGTAGCGTTAATTAGTAGCTTTTACTACTAGTAGCGTTAATTAGTAGCGTTAATTAGTAGCTTTTACTACTCTTCAGCGTTACTCGACCGTTTCTTCTCAAATTCACGAACTAGATCAAAGGTTTCTAGCTTCAGGGTAGGAGGTTGAGAAAAGTTTTCCTCCACTAGCTCATCATCGAAAATGCTGTTATAGCTATACTCGACGCCGTGGCAGTTCATACAAACTTCTTTAACCATGCGATCGCGTGGTTTAAGAGTAAAGGTATTGTTGTGATTAACGACAATGGTGTTTTCTGTGTTTTCCAGCTGCTGACGAGGTAAATGACAGGTAGCACAGGTCACTGATTCACCATTAGGTCTGGGTAAGGTGCCTTGGTCAGCAAATAGTTGGGCATGTTTTGAGTTTTGATAGTTGAGGGAGTGGCTGTCATTATGACAGGTCAAGCAGGAATCTACAGAGGCTTGCCAGGTATCTACAGAATGGACATTGTGACAGCTGTTGCAGTTCATTTGCTTGTCCATGGCTGACTCTTTCATCGGCAAATGAGCCATTGCTGGTGTCAAGGGAGATAGTCCTTCTGAGATCCGAATGCCATGCTTACCATACAAAAACGTCTCAACTGCTACCTCATGGCAACTTTGACAACTTTCCTGGGTTGGTTTAACCACTAATTCTTTAGTTTCAGAGTCTTGGTGACAGCTAGAGCAGTTGACGTCTGCTAAGGCATGAGCACTGCCTTCCCACAACTGATTAATTTCAACTAATTCCCCTTGGGAAAGGGATGCACCGTCTTTGGGCACACCCCCATTAGTAGCTACATCAATAACAGTGTTTGCGTTACCTCGGATACTGCTGACCAATACCAAACCAATTAGGACGAGTACAATGGCAATCAGTTTTTTCATGACTCGCTCCCCAGGAATTCTTCACCTAAATCGGGAGTAGGCGGTTCTTCTAATTCCGCAGTAACTGTCCGCTCCAACAGTACAGGTTCTGGCAACATCGGCAACTGATCAAGATTCTGACGCAGGAATCCTGTGGAGATGGAGCGGTGGTCGTGGAAGTTATGACAGCCTGCGGTCCAGCAACCATCCGGAGTAAATCCTGTATGACTGGCTAAGTCACCGGTGATGATGCCTTCATGACAAGCCATACATAGGTCTGGCTTGAGGTGAACTCCTCGCCCAAACATATGGACGTGTTCGTTATGGCAAGCCGTACAGGTCAGTACATCTATCTTGGTTAAAAGTTCAGCCCAACGGGGGTCACGGAACTTTTTAGTTCCGTGAGTATCTGCTGCCATTTCCGCTTCGTGACAGCGCATACAGGTTTCGTTGGTGACCGGTTTAAACCCCTCATGACAGGAGTTACAGGACACCTCAAACAAAACATGCCCCTCCGAGGTAGTGCCAGGAAGGAACACACTGCGATGATCTAAAGCGAAGGCAGCGCCTAACCACGTTAGTAGGATCACCATCACACCGATGATTACTACTTTGGATTGGAGAATAGTGGGCTTAAAAAACTTACCTAGATTGCTTGCCATTTTTAACTATTTACATCCCCATGGCTTACAACAACAGTGCCAAGAGAAGGCTGACGATTCCACCAGCTCCAAACACTCCACCGACTAATGGCCAGTTAATGTTTGCTTCCGGGACCTCATACTGTTGGGGGCTGGGTTTTGTGGCCTCTGGTTTTGGGGAATCTAACTCGACTTCTTCAGAGGAATAATCCGCACCATCCAACATGATGGTGGTAATGGCTCCGTAGGCATCTACCCAGGCTTGCTTGACCTCTGGTGTCCAATCCGCGCCCAAGTATTGCTCAAAGGTTTTTAGGAGGCTATTGCCCACTAATGGATAATGTTCTGGAAGCGCTCCATACTTAACATGTCTCGCTCCTAGTCCTTTGAGGGCTGCACCGAGGGTATCTGGATTGCGTAGATTTTCTACTACCAGTACCAAGGAAGCCAGCAGTTTTTTCTTTTGGGCACCCATGTCTGTGGTATCGAACAGAGGCTGGGCGGCTGGATAATCGGTAAATAGATTTTCGTAGAAGCTGGCTACAAATTCTGTAGCGCTAGGCTTAATCTGATCAAAGCTTTGTTCTAATAGTTCGACTTGTAAAGACATTGTTCTATATCACTCCATGGGATTTACATGGGATTTACATGGGATTTACATAGGATTTACATGGGATTTAACTGTTAGCTTGGCACCGAGCCCCCAATAATAACTTCAGCCCACTTCTGGGTTGGAGTTATTGAGCCTGAGAGCTTGACATACCCTAAAGGTAGATGCCCAGTGGAGATAACCTCCCACCAGGCAGGATAGTAAAGATGTCTAACTGTGTAAGGTTCCCACTGACTAACACTGACTAAGTCGATGTGATTAGATCAATAGTCCATATCGAGATATAACGATAGGTTTCACAATTGGGAGACATCGTAGCTTTTGTTACAAAGACTTTATAAAAATGAATATTATGCATTAAAATTTTGCATTGAATACATTTTTGATTTGATAATTAGGCTTTTGTTGGAGAACGCTTAAATTAGAGTCCGATATTCGAGTCGGGAAACCAGCTGTTCGTCGGATCAGTCTCCTCTCCTATCGAGAATAGTAGTCAAATGCACTTAATTTTGTGCAGTTAATTTTTTATTGCCGTGAGGCAACGATTAAACAATGCTCAACATTTTAGAACAAGCCAGTCTTGCTGGAGAGCAGGAAAATTTTTCATTACTAACTCACCATCTTCAGCAGTTGTCCATAGGGAAAAATGGTCAGAGACAGCACCGGTTAAATGATGAAGAATTTAACCTAGCCTTGAGTCTGGGATTACAGGTGCTCAAGAGTGGGGATTTTCACGAAAAATGGGATTTAGTAAAGGTGCTACCAAAACTGGGGAAACCTGTTATTGCTCCGGTGATCAGCATCCTAGAAGATGAAGCACTAGATTTGGAAGTCCGTTGGTTTGCTGGTCGAATCTTAGGTCAGTTTGATGACCCGGCAGTGGTGATGGTATTAGTTAAATTGCTCAAGGATGCTGAGGATGAAGAGTTAGCCTATATGGCTTCTGAAGCACTAGCAAACATTGGTACTTCAGCAGTGGCGGCTTTAAGCCGTTTCCCAGAATCCCCAGAGGCCAGATTATTGGCAGTGCAAGCCCTGGCTCATATTCACCGTCCAGAAGTGATTGAGCCATTGCTGAGTGTGGTTAATGACCCCAGCTGGGAAATACGGGCTACTGCTATTGAAACCCTCAGTAATTTTCGCTCACCCTCAATTACTCCAGTTCTCCTGAATGCCTTAAGCGATCATGTGGCAGCGGTGAGGAAAGAAGCGGTGATTGGTCTAGGGTTACTACGCAATCTGTTGCCAGATTTAGATCTAGTCAAGCGGATTAAACCATTGCTTTATGACCTGAATTTGGAGGTTTGCCACCAAGCTGCGATCGCACTCGGGCGTTTAGCTAGCTTGGACGCCCATCAAGCGTTATTTAAGGTACTCCAGTCACCAGCTACACCAATCAGTTTACAAATCGAGATTGTCCGTGCTTTCAGTTGGGAGTTTACTACCAATTCCCTACAACAGTTGCAAGCAGTGCTGAGGGAGGCACCTACACCAGTCTGTCGGGAAATCATTAGCGTCCTGGGGATGGTGGAGTCAGACTATTTGAAACCCAAAGCGGCTGAGATTTTGATCGACTTTTGTCAATCAGGGCAAGAGGCTACGGAAGATCAGCAAATCAAACAAACTCTAGCCATGTCCCTAGGACAATTAGCTCAATGTGAATCTATACCATTACTGAAAGATTTGGTCGCAGATTCAGATCACTCCGTGAGCTTGCATGCGATCGCAGCCCTCAAAAAATTCCCATTGTAAATTATCAGTAAATTCCCATTAGTCTAGGGGCGTCAAGCCTTCAGGGCCTACCGTTGCTAACGCTTGCATTTTTTTGTGCTATACTCTATACTTGTGGTTTGATTCAGAAGTGGGCTACCCCTTAACTCAAATCCCTAAGGGGGATTTTGATTGAGGAAAGCCGATCTGAGCCATCCATCGAGAAAAGAGAAAAATCAATAAAAATCAAAGATATTGCGGAGCAAGCGTGGTTTAGCAGCCAATTCTGGGCGTTTGCTTCATGATTTTGCCACAAAAATTTGCTAGCATCAAGTACACTCGCGAACCCTAAGGAACGATTTGGCAGAAGGCCGTTGAGTAGTCCAGCCTCAATTGTTCCTAGACTTGCTCTGTGGATGGAGAAATACGAGTGAATATAAACGACGATCCCGTATTCAAAGCACTTCTGAGTTCAATGAACACAAATCCAGGCTTTGACTTTACTAAGCACGAGATTCCAGCTCAAAAGTGCCTCAAACTTGAATCACCAAATCCTAAGCAATCCTATGCACAGCCGGATTTGCTCTATGCTGCTCTGGAGGAACTCTCTACGGGTCTTGAAGAACTCAGCGAGAAGTATGAGGCTTTGCAAGCGGCTTATGCTGTCTTAGAATCACAGCAACAGCACTACCATAATTTGTTTGAATTGGCTCCTGAGGGTTACCTGGTAACCAATGGTCAAGGAATTATCCAAGAAGCAAACTATGCAGCGGCTAGTCTACTCAACGTACAGCAGTATTATCTGGTGGGTAAACCGCTGATGAGCTTTATCAGTGACGCTGAGTCTAATCGGTTCCACCACCAACTCGACCAA
>NZ_JAAHHS010000123.1:5915-18741 GCF_010692395.1 Moorena sp. SIO3H5 | reverse complement strand
GCTTTTATCGGTTCACCTGGCTTGTCAGAGTTTACGTTATAGAGAGTGTAATCTAGCTTTAGCTGGTGGAGTTAACCTAATGCTTGCCCCAGAAGCAACAATTGGTTTCTGTAAACTCAAAGCTTTGTCTACTGATGGTCGTTGCAAAACGTTTGATGGTTCGGCAGATGGTTACGGTAGAGGAGAAGGCTGTGGAATTCTAGTTCTCAAGCGTTTATCTAATGCAGTAGCTGATGGAGACCAGATTTTTGCTTTAATTCGGGGTTCAGCAGTCAATCATGATGGTAAAAGTAATGGACTCACAGCTCCCAATGGCTCTGCTCAGGAGGCTTTACTCCAGCAAGCCTTAGAAAATTCCAGGGTAACACCAAGCCAAATTCAATACGTAGAAGCTCACGGAACTGGGACATCTCTCGGAGATCCCATTGAAGTTCTAGCACTGGGGAAGATCTTAGGTCAAGGTCGAGCACAAGATCAGCCTTTGAAGATTGGTTCGGTAAAAACTAATTTTGGTCATCTTGAAGGTGCTGCAGGGGTGGCGGGTCTGATCAAGGTGATCCTGGGATTGCAGCATCAGCAGATTCCTCCCCATCTCCATTTGAAACAGCCAAACCCTCATATTCCCTGGCAGAAATTGCCGATTACAGTGCCAACGGAATTAACTCCTTGGGAATCAGGGGAAAAAGAACGTTTGGCGGGGGTAAGTTCTTTTGGCATGAGTGGGACAAACGTTCATATTATCTTAGAAGAAGCACCCTCACAAGGCAAAAGTCGTTCGCGTAGCGTCGGCTTTGCCGAATCCCCCCTAGCCCCCCTTAACAAAGGGGGTAAGGCATTTGGCAAAAGTGAAGAGTTAACTGAGCGTAGGCACCATATATTAACGTTATCTGCAAAATCTGAAAAAGCTCTGCTTCAGTTAGTACAATCTTATCAAAAATTTTTAGGGAATAATTCCACAGCAGCGTACGCCGATATTTGCTTCACCGCTAATACAGGGCGTACCCATTTTACCCATCGTCTCGCTATTATTACCTCTGATCAACAAGAGGCCGCCGATAAATTAGCAAAAATTAGTGCAGCCGAAGAAGCTAATGGTGTATTTTCTGGAAAACTCCCTAGTAATAATAAATCCCCGAAAATTGCTTTCTTGTTTACTGGACAAGGTTCTCAGTACATCAACATGGGAAGACAACTCTATGAAACTCAACCCGTCTTCCGTCGAACCTTAGACCAGTGCGAGCAAATTCTACAATCTTATTTAGAAAAATCTATCTTAGATGTTATTTATCCGGAAAATACTCAAGAATTAAATAGTTCTCTCCTTGACCAAACTGCTTACACCCAACCAGCCCTATTTGCCATTGAATATGCGCTCTTTCAGTTGTGGAAATCCTGGGGAATTCAACCGGATGTGGTCATGGGTCATAGTGTGGGGGAATATGTGGCCGCTTGTGTAGCAGGAGTATTTAGCCTTGAAGATGGCCTAAAACTGATTGCCCATCGGGGAATATTAATGCAGCAGCTACCTTCTGGCGGAGAAATGGTAGCGGTGATGGCATCATACGAGAAAGTCAATCAACTGATTGCCCCATATGCAGACAAAGTAGCAATAGCCGCCATCAACGGACCTGTTAGCACTGTAGTTTCTGGTGCAGCAGAAACGATTAAGACAGTTAGGGACAGCTTAGAAGCAGAAGGAATCAAAACCAAACAACTGCAAGTATCCCACGCCTTCCATTCACCCTTAATGGAACCGATGTTGGCAGAGTTTGAAGTAGTAGCCCATCAAATAACCTACAATCAACCCCGAATTCCCCTGATTTCCAATGTGACAGGAGCTATAGCCGACGAGAGTATTGCCACAGCTAGCTACTGGGTAAATCATGTCTGTCAACCGGTGAAGTTTGCCCAAAGTATGGAGACTTTGCACCAACAAGGTTATGACGTCTTCCTAGAAATTGGATCCAAACCAATTTTGTTAGGTATGGCAAGGCAGTGTTTGCCAGAAGATGTAGGAGTATGGTTGCCTTCTTTGCGTCCTGGTCAAGAAGACTGGCAGCAAATGCTACAAAGTTTAACAGAGTTATATGTGCGGGGAGTCAAAGTTGATTGGTTAGGGTTTGATAACTATTATTCACGTAGTAAGGTGGTATTGCCCACTTATCCCTGGCAACGGCAACGGTATTGGATAGAGACTTCCCAGGGATATTCTAACCGACTGAACCAACATATGTACCCACTGTTGGGAAGTAAGGTAGAATTGGCAGCCACTGGTCAGACAATTTACCACCAGCACATAAACCTAAGCAACTGTCCCTGGATTGGAGACCACCGAGTCTACGACACTGCTGTAATTCCCGGTGTCAGCTACATCACCATGACATTTGCAGCAGTGGGCACACCGGCAGCAGTGGAGGAGGTTAACTTTATACAACCCCTAATTCTGGCCACACCTAATGCTACCCGTGAAACACAACTTTTGATTCATCCTGCTGATAGTAATCAGACTAAGCAAAAGGTGGAAGTTTTTAGTAGAGATGCCACTGAGGGAGGCCAATGGCAACAGCACGCTGAAATTACCCTGTTAAATACCCCACCCTCAATACCCGCCTTAAAAGTAGACATAAAATCTCTGCGTCAACAGTTGAGACCCATTGACGCTGATGTACTGAAGGATATTTATGCTAAAGTGTCTTTGGTTTACGGTCCGATGCTACAGGCAGTCCGTCAGGCTTGGATAGGAGAAGGAATTTCCCTGTTGGAAATTGAAGTACCAGAAGCTCTGGGATCCCAGCTGGCTGGGGAACCAATCCATCCAGTCCTCCTTGATGCGTGTACCCGCCTATCTCCTGAAACTTTAGACCCTCTTCTTGATGAAGCAGGAGTATTTTGGGCTCCATGGAAGGTGCAGGGAATGACCCTGAGCCGCACAGCGCCGCGCCGCTTCTATGCCTACGTTAATCAACCCACTCGCATCAACGAACAATTGCAGACCCGTGCTTATGATATCCATCTGCTCGATGAGATGGCTCAAGCCTTTGGACGCATTGATGGTTTTACTCTTCGGCGCGCTCCCCGCGAAGCATTTTTGAGAAGTTTGCAGGTAGATCATGGTGATTGGTTATATCAAATCCATTGGCAACCAGAATCAACTTCACTTGACAACCAATCAATTGACTTAACAAAACCCGGTAGTTGGCTGCTGTTTTGCCCACCCACAGGTATAGGCAAACATCTGGCAGAATCCTTAACCCAACAAGGTCAGCATTGTATCTTAGTTACACCAGGGGAGAATTACCAACAGTTAGATTCTCAACATTATCAAATCAATCCGATTAAGGTCAGTGAATTTCCACGACTATTGCAAGAAAGCTTAGAGCAACAACCCCCATTACGAGGAATTGTCCACCTGTGGAGTTGGCAGGAAACGATAGCACTACCCACATCGGCACAGGAGTTGCAAAAGTCCCAAGAATTAGGTTGTGGCAGTTTACTTCATTTAGTACAAGCCATAGTAAAAAATCAAGATGTAAAAAGTCCGACCTTGTGGCTAGTAACCCAAGGCTCCCAATCAGTGGCTAACCAGTCCCTTCCTATACAATTCCAACAAGCACCTTTATGGGGGTTAGGTCGAGTAATTGCCCAAGAACATAGGGAATTACAATGCCGATGTTTAGACTTAGACCCTACTGTGGAAGAAAACCAAGCAGTAGCAGCTTTGTTGCAGGAACTATTGTCTCCTGGTGATGAAAACCAAATTGCTTATCGTCAACAGGTACGTTATGTGGCCAGGTTAGAGCGGCAGCAAAAAGCTCTAACATCAACACAGGTGGTAGTATCAATGCCAGAAGCTGCTAATAACCAAGTTTCTATCCAATCTGAATTCAGTTATCTAATTACTGGAGGATTGGGGGCTTTGGGGTTACACTCAGCCCGTTGGATGGTGGAACAAGGAGCAAGACATTTAGTACTCACCGGACGTAAGCAGCCATCAGTTTTTGCTCAACAAACTATTAAAGAATTGCAAGAGGCGGGAGCACAAGTATTAGTCCTGTGTGGGGATATCTCCGAAGAAGAAGATGTTACTAAAATTCTAGAGGAAATCAAAGTATCTTTACCGACCTTACGAGGTGTAATTCATGCAGCGGGGGTATTGGATGACGGTTTGCTGTCAAACATGAGTTGGGAACAATTTACACGGGTGATGGCACCGAAAGTACAAGGGGCTTGGCATTTACACTCCTTAACTCAGAATCTACATTTGGACTTTTTTGTTTGTTTTTCCTCTATGGCTTCACTATTGGGTTCACCAGGTCAAGGAAACTATGCCGCAGCTAATGCTTTTATGGATGCTTTAGCCCATTATCGACAGGGGATCGGTTTACCGGGGTTGAGTATTAACTTCGGACCAATTGCTGAAGGGGGAATGGCAAGTCGCTTGGAGAGTCAACACCTCAGCAGGATGGAGGCTCAGGGGATTACACCCATAACTCCAGAGCAAGGATTACAGGCTTTGGCTAAGTTGTTGGGGCAAAAGGCTACCCAAGTCGGGGTGTTGCCCATTAATTGGTCTCAATTTTTGGAGCAACTGTCTGGAGGGATAAAAATGCCTTTATTGGAGGCATTTTCTTTAGCCGAGACCACAAAATCAAAGGATTATAAGCTTTTAGAACGATTAGAAGCGTCTTCTTCAAAGGAAAGAGAAAAACTTTTGATAACTCACCTCCAAAGTGAAGTTGCTCAGGTACTGGGTATGACAGCTTCCCAAATTGATGTGCAACAGCCTCTTAACACCATGGGACTTGATTCTCTGATGGCTGTGGAATTGCGGAATCGTGTTCAAACTGACTTGGGAGTGGATGTGCCCATAGTCAAATTTATAGAAGATATCAGTATCGTTGGTTTGGCGACTGAAGTGAATGGGCAATTGACCCAAATTGATATAACTCAAACAGTTGAACAAGATGAGGACGAGCAAACTCTCTTGAGTAATGCAAAGGATAGTGATTTGATTGAGGGGGAACTATGAATTTATTGGAGTTTTTGCAAGACCTTGTCATAAAAGGTTGGAAATTATGGAACGAGGGCAATCGACTGCGCTATTGTGCACCAAACGAAGAATCAACTGCTTTGGTATTAGCCCAACTGAAACAACACAAAGCCGAAATCTTACAGTTGCTGCGCGTACGCCCAGATATTTTAAATGTCTCTCCACTCTCCTACGGTCAAAAATCACTTTTGTTTTTGTGGCAATTAGCACCATTAAGTCATGCTTATAACCGATCATTCCCTGCTCGTATTTACTCAGTGGTAGATATTCCAGCCATGGAAAAAGCATTGAGGGTGCTAAGGGAACGCCATCCGATCTTGCGTACTACTTTTCCCAAACTCCGATCTGAACCAATTCAACAGGTGCATGACAATCAAGAATTAGATTTCTTGCTTCTTGATGCTTCTAGTTGGAGTGAAGATGAACTTAAAGCGAAAGTGGTTGAGGCTCATCAACTTCCCTTTGACCTCGAACGAGGACCAGTTATGCGAGTTAGGTGGTTTACTCGTTCTAACTTTGAGCATATCCTGTTGCTGACCATACATCACATTGCTTGTGATGGCTGGTCAATAGATCTGCTGATACAGGAATTGGAAAAACTCTACCAGGCAGAAAAGGCTGGTGTTGAGCCATCCCTTCCCCAAATGAAGCATTCCTACCAAGATTATGTTCGTTGGCAGAGGGATATTTTGGAAGGACCTGAAGGAGAAAGACTTTGGAACTATTGGCAACAACAACTAACAGGGGAGTTGCCTGTACTGAATTTGCCTACGGATCGATTGCGTACGCCAATACAAACCTATAACGGTGCTTCTCATCACTTCAAGTTATCTGACAAGCTCACTAAGCAACTTAAAGAACTAGCTCAACGCTTGGGAGCAACATTTTACACGATACTCTTAGCTGCTTTTCAGGTGCTATTGTATCGTTACACAGGTCAGGAGGATATTCTAGTCGGTTCTCCCATTTCAGGTAGAACTCAACGTGAGTTTGCTGGGGTCATGGGCTACTTTGTTGACCCAGTTGTGATGCGGGCAAATTTATCTAATAATCTTAGTTTTCAGGAGTTTCTTAGCCAAGTTCGTCAAACAGTACTCGAAGCAATCACTCACCAAGATTACCCATTTGCTCTACTAGTAGAAAAGTTACAACCACACCGCGACCCCAGTCGTTCGCCAATTTTTCAGGTTTCTTTTGTTCTACAACAGTTACAAAAATCTCAAAACATACAGAATTTTTTTGTAAATGAAATAGAAAAGGATATTGATTGGGCAGGATTGAAGCTAAGACCTTTTGAAATCCCTCAACAGGAAGGTCTGTTTGATTTGGATTTAGAAATGATGGAGGGGAGTTCATCGGTTAAAGGGACTTTTAAGTACAACACTGATTTGTTTGATGGGTCTACCATTGCTCGCATGGTGGCTCATTTCCAAAATTTGTTGTCAGCAATTGTGGAAAATCCCCAACTTTCTGTGGGTGAATTACCCTTGTTGAGTGAAGGGGAACGCCATCAACTGTTGGTGGAGTGGAATGATACTGCCAATGAATATCCCAAAGAGAAATGTATTCATCAGTTATTTGAAGAGCAGGTCGAGAAAACACCGGATGCTATAGCTGTGGTGTTTGACCAACAGCAGTTGACTTATCATCAATTAAATCAAAGGGCTAACCAATTAGCACATCACCTACTTTCAATGGGAGTAGGAGCAGAGGTATTGGTGGGGATTTGTGTGGAACGTTCTTTACAGATGGTGGTAGGACTGTTGGGGATACTGAAGGCTGGTGGTGCTTATGTACCCCTGGATCCTAATTATCCTCACCAACGACTGAGTTATATGTTAGAAGATTCGGGTGTTGAAGTGTTGTTGACTCAACAGTCGTTACTGGAATCTTTGCCAAAAAAACAAGCACAAGTGGTTTGCTTGGATAGTGATTGGGGTGCCATAGAGCAACACAGTGGGGAGAATCTTGATGTTGGGGTTGACTCGGATAATTTGGCTTATGTGATTTATACCTCTGGTTCTACTGGTCAACCTAAGGGTGTGCAAATTCAGCACAAAGCATTGGTTAACTTTCTTGAATCAATGCAGCAAAAACCGGGGCTAGAATCAACGGATATTTTCCTATCAGTTACCACCTTATCTTTTGATATTGCTGGATTAGAATTATATCTTCCCTTAATTACTGGTGCATGTTTAGTTGTGATCAGTCGGGAAATTGCCACAGATGGAATACTATTAGCACAAAGTATAGACAACTACCAAGTAACTACAATGCAAGCTACTCCGGCAACTTGGAGATTATTGCTAAGCGCAGGATGGAAAGGAAACAAGCAATTAAAAATTCTCTGTGGTGGAGAGGCGTTAGATCTAACTGTTGCCGAGGAATTGCTTAAAACTAGCAAACAAGTCTGGAATTTATATGGTCCGACGGAAGCAACTATTTGGTCCGCAGTAGCTCAAGTAGATAATAAGTTTAGTGCTTCTTTTGTCCCGATTGGAAAAGCCATTAATAATACCACAATTTACATCTTAGACTCACACCTGCAACCAGTACCCATAGGAGTACCAGGAGAATTGTACATAGGTGGTGATGGATTAGCCAGAGGATACCTCAACCGACAGGAACTCACATCGGAAAAATTCATCACTAATCCCTTCTGTAGTTCCAACTCACAACGACTCTACAAAACATCAGACCTGGCGCGATACCTACCAGACGGTAACATTGAATTTATTGGTCGCATCGATAACCAAGTCAAAATTCGAGGTTTCCGCATCGAACTAGGGGAAATCGAAGCAGTCCTGTCCACCCATCCCCAAATCGAACAAGCTGTAGTAATTGCCACAGAAGATATTTCTGGTAACAAACGCCTAGTCACCTACTATGTCAGTGAGAACGAATCACTGACAACCAACCAAGTAAGAGAATTCCTCAAGCAAAAACTACCAGACTACATGGTGCCCAGTGCCTTCGTGAGCTTAGACAATCTGCCCTTAACACCAAACGGTAAAGTAGATCGCTTTGCACTTCCGGCACCAGATGGAGTTTTCACCCGAGTTGAGGAATATTTAGCGCCACGTACCCCAACTGAAGAAATAATCGCCAACATCTTCGCGAACGTTCTAGGAGTTAAAGATGCAGGAATACATGACAACTTCTTTGAAATCGGAGGGCATTCCCTACTCGCCACCCAATTAATTTCCCAAATGCGAGTAACCTTCAACAGAGAAATTCCCCTAAGGTACGTATTTGAATTCCCTACAATCGCTGAATTAGAGCCAAAATTAACCCAATTACTTACTACAGAAGACCAATTAAGTCTTCCGCCGATTCAACCAAGAACTGATAGTGAACAATTACCCCTATCATCGGCTCAAGAAAGACTGTGGTTCTTGAACCAACTAGAAGGAAGTAGTGCCACTTACAACATGCCAGGAGCCTTACGAATAACTGGTAACTTAGCGATTAACACCCTAGAACAAGCCTTATCAGAAATAATCAATCGTCACGAAGTACTACGAACAAGTTTTACCACTGTCAATGGCACACCAACACAGGTAATTCACCCCCACAGCACGATCAACATCAATGTGCTGGACTTACAACAATGCCCAGAACCAGAACGGGAAACTATCTTACAGCAACTTTTACAACAGGAAGCAACAACCCCCTTTGACCTAGAAGTAGCACCATTAATCCGGTGTAAATTATGGCAACTAGACACCACCGAATATGTGTTAGCGTTGACCATGCACCACATCCTATCGGATGGTTGGTCGATCGGAATATTAATCGAAGAACTATCAAGTTTATATCAAGCCTTTTGTGTAGGAGCTCCATCACCCTTACCTCAATTACCGATTCAATATGCTGACTTTGCCCTTTGGCAAAGACAATGGTTAAGTGGAGAAATACTAGAAACCAAAATTAATTACTGGAAACAGGCATTATTTGGTGCTCCCAAATTATTACAGTTAGCTACTGACTACCCTCGTCCAACTGTCTCAACTTACCAGGGTAGGACTGAAAGTTTTAGTTTAAATACTGAATTAACCCAGAAGTTGCAAACCCTGTCTCGAGAGAGTGGTACTACTTTATTTATGACTCTGTTAGCAGCGTTTGGCACTTTACTACATCGTTACAGTGGTCAAGAAGATATTTTAATTGGTACACCCATAGCCAATCGCAATCGCCGTGAGATTGAGCCTTTGATTGGTTTTTTTGTCAATACTTTGGTGATACGCACTGACCTCTCAGGTAATCCCTGTTTTCGGGAATTGTTGAGACGAGTGCGTTCAGTAACCTTAGATGCTTATGCTCATCAAGATGTGCCTTTCGAGAAACTAGTTGAACAACTACAGCCAGAGCGTTCCTTGAATTATAACCCCCTGTTTCAGGTATTATTTAACATGCTCGATTTTGAAGAAAAAGAACTGGAATTACCAGGGGTTAAATTAGAAAAAATTGACACAATTGAAGCTGATTCCAAATTTGATTTAACACTTTATGCAGCGAAAAAAAATCAAAAAATAGAACTAAAAATAGTTTATAATGTTAAGCTATTTTTACCAAAAAGAATTAGATTTTTTCTCAATCAATTTAATCAGTTGATTACTCAGATTGTTGCTTATCCAAATCACCCAATTAGTTCTTATTCCCTGGTCACCCCTGAATCAAAACATTTACTTCCAGACCCTAAAGCTGTGTTGCCTCAGTCACATTACGAATTAGTGACAACAATGTTTACCTCTTGGGCAAAGCGGACTCCAGCACAACCAGCAATCTGTCAAGGTTTTAGCACTTGGAACTATGGGGAATTGTCCCAAACTGCTCAAACCTTAGGAAAAGTTTTGTTGGCTCATGGCATCAAGGGGGGAGACGTAGTAGCCGTATCTGGGGTGAGGAGTTTTGGGTTGATTGCCAGCATAATTGGCGTCTTCCTCAGTGGAGGAGTACTTCTGAGTGTTGATCCCAAGCTACCCAATCCTCGGCAACTCCTAATGTTGCACCAAGCCAAAGCCAAATACATAATATATGTCGGTATTCAGCCCCTAGATGACGAGAGTATATGGAACTCCCTAGTTAATATTTCCGTAGAACCAGAAACAGCAGAGGTCATAAATTCTCAAAAGGATATTTCTCAAATTACACATCTGCCTGAAATAGTTTCTGATGATGCAGCTTATATTTTCTTTACTTCCGGCAGTACTGGTGTGCCAAAAGGAGTACTGGGCTCTCATCAAGGAATATCCCATTTCCTGACTTGGCAGCGCCAGAGGTTTGAAATTGGACAGCAAGACCGTATTGGTCAATTGACAGGACTTTCCTTTGATGTAGTCCTCAGAGATATCTTGTTGCCTTTAACCAGTGGTGCAATCCTATGCCTACCCCAAGAGGAAGATATCCTAGAACCGACTCTAATTCTGTCTTGGTTAGAGACTGAGCAGATTTCTGTGTTGCACACAGTTCCAACACTGGCACAATCTTGGTTAACTAATGTGCCGCCGGGAGTTTCTCTAAGTAGTTTACGCTGGTTATTCTTTGCCGGAGAACCCCTCAAGGGAACACTGGTAAGGCAGTGGCGGGAGGTATTTCCACAAGCAGGGGAAATTGTCAATCTCTACGGTCCAACGGAGACAACTTTAGCCAAGTGTTGTTATCAAGTACCTCATCAACCCAGCTCAGGCATAGAGTCAGTTGGATGGCCACTTCCTGAAACTCAAGCACTGGTTTTAGGAGAAAATAATCAACTGTGCGGCATAGGTGAAGAAGGCGAGATTGTGATAAGGACGCCATTTGGCAGTTTGGGTTACATCAACGCTTCTCAAGAAAACCTGTCTCGATTTGTCAAAAATCCCTTTAGCAATGATCCGCAGGATTTGCTTTACTACACAGGCGATCGCGGACGCTATTATCTAGATGGTTCTCTTGAGATTCTTGGTCGTTTTGATCATCAAGTAAAAATTCGAGGTGTACGCATCGAACCAGGGGAAATTGAAACTGTACTTAGCCAACATCAAGCTGTACTACAGACTATAGTGATTGCCACTGAAGATATTGCTGGAAACAAACGCCTAATTGCCTATGTAGTTACATCAGATCAATCACTCACCAGCTTCCAACTACGTGAATTCCTCTTTTCCAAACTACCCTCATACATGGTGCCCAGTGCTTTTGTCACTTTAGACAGCCTACCATTAACACACAACGGCAAAGTAGACAGAAAAGCACTACCAGCCCCTGATGGGGTTTTCACACCAGAACATGAATACGTCCCACCACGGACGCCAAGTCAAGAAATAATCGCCAACATCTTCGCGGACGTTTTAAGTGTAGACAATGTCGGAATCCACGATAACTTCTTTGAATTGGGAGGACATTCTCTACTAGCAACCCAATTAATTTCCAGACTCAGAGTTGCCTTTAAAGTAGAAATTCCCCTCCGAGCAGTCTTTGAATCTCCTAGCGTAGATAAATTAGAGCAAACATTAACCAAAGGTAGTACTCTTGGGCAAGGATTAAGTCTTCCGCCAATTCAACCAAGAAGCGATAGTGAACAATTACCTCTATCATCGGCTCAAGAAAGACTGTGGTTCCTCAACCAACTAGAAGGTGCTTCTGCTACTTACAACATACCAGCAGCCCTTAGAATCACTGGCAACTTGGCGATTAACGCCCTAGAAAAAACCTTATCTGAAATAATCAATCGTCACGAAGTACTACGGACAAGTTTCTCCACTATTAATGGCACACCAATACAAGTAATTCACCCCGACAGCAGCATCAAGATCAATGTAGTAGACCTACAAAAATACCCAGACCAAGAACGGGAAACTGTTTTACAGCAAGAAGTACAACATGAAGCAACAACCCCCTTTGACTTAGAAGTTGCACCACTAATCCGGTGTAAATTATGGCAACTAGACACTACCGAGTATGTGTTACTGCTGACCATGCACCACATAGTCTCTGATGGGTGGTCCATAGGAATCTTGATCCAAGAACTATCACGTTTATATCAAGCTTTTGCGGCATCAGAACCATCCCCGTTAACGGAACTACCGATTCAATATGCTGACTTTGCCCTTTGGCAAAGACAATGGTTAAGTGGGGAAATCCTAGAAAACCAACTCAATTACTGGAAAGAAGCATTATTTGGTGCTCCAGAATTATTACAACTGCCTACAGACCGTTCTCGTCCCCATGTAATGAGTTACCAAGGTAGTACTCAAGGTTTTAGTTTAAGCACGGAATTAACCGATAAGTTGCAACAGTTGTCCAGGAAATCGGGTAGTACTTTATTTATGACTCTGCAGGCAGCGTTTGCCACCTTACTCTATCGTTACAGTGGACAATCAGATATTTTAATTGGTTCACCTATAGCCAATCGCAACCGCCGTGAAATTGAGCCGCTAATTGGGTTCTTTGTCAATACCTTGGTATTGAGAACTCGTTTTGAAGATAATCCCAGTTTTTCCCAGTTGCTAACACAAGTCAGGGAAACTACACTAATCGCTTATGAACATCAGGATGTACCCTTTGAAAAGGTAGTATCCACATTACAACCCCAAAGGTCTTTAAGTCATTCGCCTCTGTTCCAGGTGATGTTTGTGCTGCAGAATGCACCGATGGGGACATTAGACTTACCAGATCTGAGTTTGAGTCAGTTCAATCAACACAGTACGATTGCTAAGTTTGATTTGACCCTGTCAATGATGGAAACAGACATGGGATTGGTGGGGAGATGGGAGTACAACACGGACTTATTTGATG
>NZ_JAAHHS010000123.1:0-5815 GCF_010692395.1 Moorena sp. SIO3H5 | reverse complement strand
CCAGATCTGAGTTTGAGTCAGTTCAATCAACACAGTACGATTGCTAAGTTTGATTTGACCCTGTCAATGATGGAAACAGACATGGGATTGGTGGGGAGATGGGAGTACAACACGGACTTATTTGATGGGTCTACCATTGCTCGCATGGCCACTCATTTCCAGAACTTGTTGTCAGCAATTGTGGACAATCCCCAACAGGTAGTCTCGGAGTTACCTTTGTTGAGTGCAGAAGAACGTCATCAATTGTTGGTGGAGTGGAATGATACTGCCAGTGACTATCCTACTGATAAATGTATTCATCAGTTATTCTCCGAGCAGGTAGAGAAAACACCCGATGCTATAGCTGTGGTGTTTGAGCAACAGCAGTTGACCTACCATCAATTAAATCAAAGGGCTAACCAACTAGCACATCACTTGCTTTCAATGGGAGTAGGACCAGAGGTATTGGTGGGTATTTGTGTGGAACGTTCTATACAGATGGTGGTAGGACTGTTGGGGATACTGAAGGCGGGTGGTGCTTATGTACCCCTAGATCCTAATTATCCCCGAGAACGACTCAGTTATATGTTGGCCGATGCGGGTGTTGAGGTGTTGTTGACTCAACAGTCTTTGCTGGAATCTTTGCCATCACACACTCCACGGATGGTTTGTTTCGATAGTGATTGGGGTGCAATTGAGCAACACAGTGGTGAGAATCTTGATGTCGGGGTTCACTCAAATAATTTGGCTTATGTTATCTACACTTCTGGTTCAACAGGAAAGCCCAAAGGTGTAGCAATCTCTCATCAAGCGTTAGCCAACCATATGTGCTGGATGGGGCAAACCTTTCCTTTAACTAAACTTGATAAAGTTTTGCAAAAGACTCCATTTAGCTTTGATGCTTCAATTTGGGAATTTTATGCCCCATTATTGGTAGGAGCACAATTAGTAATAGCCAAACCAGAGGGACATCAAGATAGTGATTATCTAATTGAGGTAATTAACCAACAAAAAATTACCGTGCTTCAATTGGTTCCCTCGTTACTGAGAATGCTTTTAGAGACAAGAAATCTAGCCATTTGTCAATATTTAAAGCGAGTATTTTGTGGGGGCGAACCTTTGCCTGTTGAACTCTATTGTCTTTTCAAACAACAAAGCCAAGCTACTTTACACAACCTGTATGGGCCAACAGAGGCTTGTATTGATACGCATTTTTACACCTGCCACGCAAGAATTAGCCAAAACACTATTCCTATTGGTCGTCCAATTGTTAATACTCAAACCTATATTCTCGATCCAAATTTGCAACCAGTACCGATAGGAGTACCCGGAGAACTATACATCGGAGGTGATGGACTAGCCCGAGGATACCTCAACCGCCCAGAACTAACATCGGAAAAATTCATCCCAAATCCCTTCAGTAATTCCAAATCACAACGACTCTACAAAACCGGAGACCTCGTCCGATACCTACAAGACGGTAACATTGAATTTATCGGTCGCATCGATAACCAAGTCAAAATCAGGGGTTTCCGCATCGAACTAGGGGAAATCGAATCAGTCCTGTCCACACATCCCCAAATCCAACAAAGTGTAGTCATTGCAACAGAAGATATTCATGGCAACAAACGCCTAGTCGCTTATGTAGTTAGTGAATCCGAATCCCTAAGCACCAACCAAGTAAGAGAATTCCTCAAACAGAAACTACCAAACTACATGGTACCGAGTGCCTTCGTTACCTTAGAAACACTACCGTTAACACCCAATGGCAAAGTAGATCGCAAGTCACTACCCGCACCTGATGGGGTTTTCACATCAGTTGTGGAATATGTAGCTCCACGTACCCCAACCGAAGAAATAATCGCCAAAATCTTCACCAATGTTCTAGGAATGCCAGATGTAGGAATACATGACAACTTCTTTGAAATCGGAGGACATTCCCTACTAGCAACTCAAGTTGTGTCTCGGATACAACAGGCTTTTGAGCAAAAACTGATGTTACAAGCTTTCTTTGAGTCGCCAACTATTGCTGGTATAGCTCAAAGCATTGAAGTACTTCGTAAAATTGCCCAAGATCAAAGTACATCAATTTCAGAAACAGAGCAAGAATATGAGGACGGATTATTATGATCCTATAAAAAATCAAACAATTAAGTTCGTCTCTTATCTGTCAAATCTGGATGTTAAACTGTCAAAGTTTAAGTTACCCAAAATAAAACCGCATCAATTTCAGAAATAGAGCAAGAATATGAGGATAGATTATTATGAATAATAAAACAATTGAGTTCGTGTTTTATCTGCAAAATCTGGGTGTCAAACTTTGGACAGAGCAAGAACACCTGCGTTATCGTTCTCCGAAGGGAGTAATGACACCAGAACTAAAACAGGATATAGTCGCTCAAAAAATAGAAATTTTAGAGTTACTTCGGGAAGCCCAGACAAATCAGGAATCTCAGGCATTAAGTCTTCCCCCCATTCAACCAAGAAGTGATAGTGAACAATTACCCCTATCCTGGGCTCAAGAAAGACTGTGGTTCCTCAACCAACTAGAAGGAAATAGCGCCACTTACAACATACCAGCAGCCCTGAAAATCACTGGCCACTTGGCGATTAACACCCTAAAACAAACCTTATCAGAAATAATCAATCGTCACGAAGTACTACGGACAAGTTTCAGGACTGTCAATGGCACACCAACACAGGTAATTCACCCTGACAGCAGCATCAACATCAATGTAGTAGACCTACAAAAATACCCACAACCAGAAAGAGAAACTGTTTTACAGCAAGAAGTACAATGTGAAGCAACAACCCCCTTTGACCTAGAGGTAGCACCATTAATCCGGTGTAAATTATGGCAATTAGACACCAGTGAGTATGTGTTAGTGCTGACGATGCACCACATCGTATCGGATGGTTGGTCAATGGGGATATTAATCCAAGAACTATCAACTTTATATCAAGCTTTTGCGGCATCAGAACCATCCCTCTTATCGCAATTGCCGATTCAATATGCTGACTTTGCTCTTTGGCAAAGACAATGGTTAAGTGGGGAAATACTAGAAAACCAAGTTAAATACTGGAAACAGGAATTAGAGGGTGCTCCAGAGTTATTACAACTACCCACAGACCGTCCTCGTCCCCATGTAATGAGTTACCAGGGGAGTACTCAAGATTTTAGTTTAACCACGGAATTAACCGATAAGTTGCAACAGTTGTCTCGGAACTCGGGTAGTACCTTATTTATGACCTTGCAGGCAGCTTTGGCGACCTTACTTTATCGTTACAGTGGACAAAAAGATATTTTAATTGGTTCACCTATAGCCAATCGAAATCACCTTGCAATTGAGCCGTTAATTGGCTTTTTTGTGAATACCTTGGTGTTGAGAACCCGTTTTAAGGATAATCCCAGTTTTTCTCAGTTGCTAACGCAAGTAAGGGAAACCACACTCAAAGGTTATGAACATCAGGATGTACCGTTTGAACAGGTAGTATCTGCATTGCAACCCCAACGGTCATTGAGTCATGCCCCCCTGTTCCAGGTAATGTTTGTGCTGCAGAATGCACCGATGGGTAAATTAGAGTTGCCAGATCTGAGTTTGAGTCAGTTCAATCAACACAGTACGATTGCTAAGTTTGATTTGACCCTGTCAATGATGGAAACAGACATGGGATTGGTGGGGAGATGGGAGTACAACACGGACTTATTTGATGGGTCTACCATTGCTCGCATGGCCACTCATTTCCAGAACTTGTTGTCAGCAATTGTGGACAATCCCCAACAGGTAGTCTCGGAGTTACCTTTGTTGAGTGCAGAAGAACGTCATCAATTGTTGGTGGAGTGGAATGATACTGCCAGTGACTATCCTACTGATAAATGTATTCATCAGTTATTCTCCGAGCAGGTAGAGAAAACACCCGATGCTATAGCTGTGGTGTTTGAGCAACAGCAGTTGACCTACCATCAATTAAATCAAAGGGCGAACCAACTAGCACATCACCTACAAAACTTAGGAGTAGAACCAGAGGTATTGGTGGGTATTTGTGTGGAACGTTCTGTACAGATGGTGGTAGGACTGTTGGGGATACTCAAGGCAGGTGGTGCTTATGTACCCCTCGATCCCAATTATCCCCGAGAACGACTCAGTTATATGTTGGCCGATGCGGGTGTTGAGGTGTTGTTGACTCAACAGTCGTTACTGGAATCTCTGCCCTCACATACTCCACGGATGGTTTGTTTCGATAGTGATTGGGGAGCAATTGAGCAACATAGTGGGGAGAATCTTAATGTTCGGGTTGACTCAGGTAATTTGGCTTATGTGATTTATACTTCTGGTTCTACTGGTCAACCTAAGGGGGTTGCCATTGAACATTGTTCCGTGTGCAACCTTGCTATTGCACAAAGAAATTTATTTGATCTAGAACCAGCTAGTCGTGTTCTTCAATTTGCTTCTGTAAGTTTTGATGCTTCTGTCTGGGAAATAGTTATGGCTGTGACCAACGGAGCCATGCTAATTTTGGGCACAGCTTCTGAGTTAATGCCTGGAGATGATTTGAAGCAAATCCTACATCAGTGCTGTGTGACTCATGTGACATTACCTCCTTCTGCCCTGGCAGTATTACCCACTGATGAATTGACAGACTTGGGTCAGATAATTGTCGCAGGAGAAGCTTGTTCTTTAGAATTGGCCCATCAATGGTCTGTTGGTCGTCGTTTCTTTAATGCTTATGGTCCGACTGAGTCTACAGTTTGTGCTACGGTAGCTCAAATCAGGGATAGTAGTGAGAAAATTACTATCGGTCACCCCATAGCCAACACCCAAATCTACATCTTAGATCAGCATTTACAACCAGTACCGATAGGAGTACCTGGAGAATTATACATTGGAGGTGATGGACTAGCCAGAGGCTACCTCAACCGCCCAGAACTAACATCAGAAAAATTCATCTCAAATCCCTTCTCTAGTTCCAAATCACAACGAATCTACAAAACATCAGACCTGGCGAGATACCTACGAGACAGTAACATTGAATTTCTCGGACGTATCGATAACCAAGTCAAAATCAGGGGCTTCCGGATCGAACTAGGAGAAATCGAATCGGTTCTGTCGAGCCACCCCCACATCCAACAAACTGTAGTAATTGCCACAGAAGATCTTGATAGCAACAAACGCCTAGTCGCCTACTATGTCAGTGAGGAAGAATCACTAACCACCAACCAATTACGAGAATTCCTCAAACAGAAACTACCAGACTACATGGTACCTTCTGCCTTCGTTACCTTAGAGACCCTCCCGTTAACACCCAATGGCAAAGTAGACAAAAAAGCCCTACCCGCACCAGAGGGAGTGTTCACATCGGTTGAGGAGTATGTAGCACCACGCACCCCAACCGAAGAAATAATCGCTAACATCTTCGCGTCGGTTCTAGGAGTGCCAAATGTAGGAATACATGATAACTTCTTTGAAATCGGAGGACATTCTCTACTTGCCACTCAATTAATTTCCCAACTGCGACTGACCTTCAACAGAGAAATCCCCCTACGACAAGTATTTGAAAGTCCAACAATCGCTGAATTAGAGCCGAAATTAACCCAATTACTGACCACAGAAAACCAATTAAGTCTTCCCCCGATTCAACCAAGAACTGATAGGGAAAAATTACCCCTATCATCGGCTCAAGAAAGATTGTGGTTCCTCAATCAACTAGAAGGAATTAGCGCCACTTATAACATACCAGCAGCTCTGAAAATCACTGGTAATTTAGCCATTAACGCCTTAGAACAAGCCTTATCAGAAATCATCAATCGTCACGAAGTACTACGCACACGTTTCCC
>NZ_JAAHHS010000122.1 GCF_010692395.1 Moorena sp. SIO3H5 | reverse complement strand
AGTCCCAACTTCGTTGCAAAATTTCCCGGTATTTCTCGGGATCAGAGGTTACGCCGTACTGCTCCCGCATCAGGTATAGTAACATCAAGACATCTGGCTGCTTGAGTACTTGCTTTTTAGTTGCTCCTTCAATGCCAAGGATAGCCTGCATGGAACGGGTACGTGGCTCATAATCTTCCAGGTTGATGTCTTCAATTTGGAAGAACCCCTCACACTGTTCGATTAAGTTCTTTTCATGGTCATAGGGTATCCACATCCGACGGATAATTTCAGACCACAGACTAACTCGGCTTGGGGTTAGCTCCAGTGTTTCTTCGAGTTCTTTAGCTTTCTGTGGATGTTCCCGGCGCAACCAGTCTAGGACAAACTGAGCAGTCTCTAGGTGCCATTGAACCATGCGGTTGGTGAAGGCATTGTTGTCTATCCCTTCATGGTATTCGTCGGGACCAATCACATCCCGGAGTTCATAGCGCTCCCGTTTACCATTCCACTCAACCCGAGTTCCCCAGAATACAGCTGTATCTAGGATAATCTCAGCACCATAGCGTAGCACCCAGTCATCATCACCGGTAGCTTGCCAATATTTCCAGATACCATAGACTACATCAGTAGTGATGTGGAGTTCGCGATCGCCACACCAAATTCGGACTGGGTCTCCATCTTTCTCAGCAGAGAGAACCCAGCGAGGGGTTACTTCGTCACCGGTTGCAGCACTTTCCCAGGCGTAAACGGCTCCCGGATAACCTTGAAGCTTAGCTTTACGCCTTGCCCCAGGTAAAGTATGGTAACGGTAGGTCAGCAAATTCTTCGCGATCTGGGGCTGAGTCAAGATCATCAGCGGCAGTATAAAAATTTCTGTGTCCCAGAAAACGTGACCCCGATAGCCAAAACCAGAAAGGGTTTTAGCGGGAATATTCACCCGGTCATCATGACGGGGAGCACAAATGAACAGTTGGAACAAATTGTAGCGTATAGCAATCTGAGCGTTGAGGTCCCCTTCAATGACAACATCGCTATCTTGCCAAATCTTATCCCAAGCTGCCTCATGTCGAGAGAATAGGGTTAGATAATCAGGTTGGTTGACCAGGTGTTCCTGGGCTACCTTTTCTGGGGTTTCGGTGTCCCGGGATGTGAACACACTAATTACTTTATCCAGGGTGACCAGCTGGCCTGAGCGCACTTGTAAGGTAGTGGCTAAGGTGGGGTGACCTTCACAGCCCTTTAGCTGTATTTCAGCATCATCAACACCACTTACACTGACTCTCGAAGCCATACCCAGTTCGATCGCAGTATGACGGGTGCGAACGTGTAACCAGATATTTCCTTCGGATGTCTGGTTAGTTCCAGTTGAAATCTGACCCTGTTTCAACCATTCCCAGTGGAGCACCCCTTGGTTATCTGGGTAACCATTGATGCTGGCTTGAATTTCGATTGTCCCATCGAAATCCACCGGAGTGATTTGACAGCGAAGGGCTAATAAATGGTCATCAGCCATACTGGCAAAACGCTCGATATGGATATCGATAGTTTTACCACCAGGAGTACGCCAACGCACATCACGAGTTAGCTTGCCTCGACGCAGGTCAAGTTGACGTTCGTAGTGCAAGATCTCGCCTTGATCAAGACGAAAGCGTTCACCTTCTACAACTATCACTATAGGTAGCCAATCAGGACAATTAGCCAGTTCAGTATAGACAACTGGCACATCGTCGTAGACACCATTAATCAATGTCATTGGCCATGCAGCGTGATACCCTTCCTCAAAGCTACCTCGGGTACTGAGGTAACCATTGCCAATGGTAAAAACGGTTTCCTTGTAGTGCAATTGAGTCGGATCAAACTTGGTCTCAGTTACTGTCCAGTCGGTGTAGATGTGGTTAGAGCTAGATGGGGACGATACTTTGGCATCCATAGTTAGTCGTTAGTGTTGCTGTGGTGGGTGATTCCTTGAGTGAGGTCAAACGCTTCCCTGCGCTTGTGAAGCAAACGGGTCTAGGGTTTAGGGAGTGGGAAATAGGGGTAATGGGGCTGTGAACAGAAGATGGCACAACGCCACCCTTAAAACTGGGATCACTAACACCATATTTTCCCCATACCCCATACCCGACAATCTAAACCCCTGCTGTCAAGGGAAGGCTACTAGCAATTAATTGAAATAGTTATTGGCTCAGGCAGATTGCCCATAATTAGTGAATTCACTAATTTTTATGCGATTTCCGCATTAACTGACATATCAACAAATCTTTGGTTAGCTGTTGGTAGCCGACATGGAAGAATCAGTTGAGGTCAGTTAACGATAGGAAGCTTAATAACTAGTAATTTCTATAACGAGTAATTTCTAGAATCAGCCTCCATCGTTGCATTAGTTTTCTACAACTCCGATTAGGAGTAACGTTTGTCGGACTTAGTTCCGCTTCCGCGAACGGGAATGTTGTAAAGGCTGGTTGGGCTAGCAGCACATTTTTCCCTCACTTTAACTACTAGCGACAGGGCTACGAGCTGGCGGTCATTCGTAGGTGTCGTAACCATTACAACGAGCGGACTAATGTCCATTGCGGTGCATCTTAGCTAGCAAATTCCAGATTCACCGGAAATTACGAGGGAATTAACTAAGAGTGAGTTCTTATTAGCTTAAAATCAGTAGAATTTAAATGCTTTTAAGCATTACTTTAGAAACAGTCAGCTCAACCATTCAGTTGTGATGCTTTCTGCTCCCCCTACTCACTTTTTTATAGCCCATAATCTCTGATTAACGCGAGCTATGCTTGGCTAGTAAGTTTGTCGCTCTAGGTTTGTAAATCAGATAGAACAAAGCTTCTAAGTAGCGCAGTAGAGCTTCTCGGCTTTCTTTAGAGGTTTCACTCCAGAATCCGTAAATTTTGGCGAGTGAGAGCAGCTGCTTGCTATGCAACTGCCAATTGTATTTATCCCGAACTCGCTTGATACCTGCTTGAGAAATTTTCTGCCAGTAGTCAGGGGTGTGTTCGCACTTTGAAATAAATTGCTGGATTTTTTCCGCAGTCTCTTTCAAGTCTGTGGGATTAATGAGAAACCCATTATCGCCGTTTTGAATAATCTCTGATGGTCCACCAAATTGAGTGGCAAATGTTGGTAAACCGGAGATCATGGCTTCTAAAACGGTGAGACCAAAGGCTTCAAAGCGAGCAGGATGGACTAAAATTCCTCCCAAATCAGCAATCACTCGGTAGGATTCACCGATATCGGGGGTGGTCAGACGTAGTCCAATCCATCGAATTTTGCCCTGAAGATGGAATTGGTTAATTAGCTGGTTGAGCTTCTCGATTTCCCCTTTCTCTTCTGGATCAGTGGCGTCCTCAACTCTGACATGGCTAGTGATTAAAATTAGGTTGCACTTTTCCTGAAGTTCTTTTGAACTGGCAAAGCATTCCACTAAGCCACTCAGATTCTTAATTGAGGTGAGGGGCGCAATGCTGAGAATCGGGCGCTGGTTAGGACTGTTGAGATAGCCGATAATTTCCGGGTCTTCCTTGGTCAACAGCAAGTCTTTAACCCGTTCACTGTCGTCGTCAATCCGGTCTGATGTCTGAGTGTAGGGAAAGAAAATCTTTTCGTTGACCCCTGGTGGTACCACATTAAATTTGGGGCTGAATAACTCAATCCCATTCACCACATGATACAGTTCGGGCATACTGAAAGATTTGTAAGACTCGTAGTAGCCTACACTGTTTGGTGTTCCCACAAGCTCCTCATAGGTACTGGTCAGAATGAAATCCGCTGAATTCATCGCAATTAAATCAGCGGTGAATTGTATGGAGAAGTTGTATTGGGACTCAAAGTCTTTCCAGTAGAGGTCACTAAACAGATATTTAGGCTTTTCCATGGTGTGAGCAATACTGCCATGGATAGCGTTTAGGCGTCTCGCCAGCAGAAACGCAACTAAACTCCCATCGGAATAGTTTCCGACAATTAAGTCTGGACTACCCTGGAATTCTTCTAGCAGCGCTTTTTCTGCATCTAAGGAAAACGATTCGAGATAGGGCCAGATCTCAAATTTGGAAATCCAGTTGTCGGTGACGTTTGGGTTAAATTCCTGGAAAGGAACCCGCAAAATCCAACCGTTGCTGGTGCCTTGGATTTTTTCTAGGCGTAGATTGCACTGGGTACCTTCACAGTTGGGAATTAGGCGAGTCAGAACGATCACCTTTGGTTCGACGCCCAGAACGTCAAGACCTGAGAGTTTAATATTGTTTTGGATTGTTTCTTCTAGGCTACTGGCTTGGTCGATGACGTATGCCACTTGACCAGCGGTTTCGGGAAGACCCAAGACTCCCTCTTGACCAACCCAGCCATGAACGGAAACCAGAACAACCCGAAAGATTAGGGGAATACGAGAAATAAAGGCTTCGAGGACTGCATGATCAGGAGCGTCCATTAACCGCTCAAGGAGTTCTAGGGTTTCGCGCACTCGACCAGCAGTGTTACCCCAACCTGCTTCAAAACCGAGAACTTGAAGCTCGAAGCGAAACTTTTCATAGGGGGTGTGAGCTGGTAGATCCCCGACTAATTTTAGTGCTTCCTTAAGCTTGTCAAATAGTTGGGTAGTTGAGTCAATTCGGTTGTTGAGCAGTAATTGTGTCTGGTCGTAGTGGTGTGCTCGTAAGTTTTTCAACAGCTCTTCTAGCCATTGCTCAGAATCAGCAAATAATTGGCTAGATAGGTAACGGTTAAGAAACTCCAGCCCATTGCCAATCTTTCTTGGGTCACGAATTGTAGGAGTATTTTTGTAAAACGGACCAACATCAATTTCTAGCAGACCCCCTTTTTCTGGGAAGTAGCGCTTAACCCAGCGATCGCGTAAGCTTAGTAACTCCTCCACTGGCATTGGTTCAAAACTGCTCAAATCCGCTGCCAGCCGATAGATTTCTTGAGAAGCAACCCTTGTCCGCAGAAGAAGCCAAAGGTTTTTCTCTTCCAGAATAATTTCGTGGGTATAGTTCAGTAGTTCGGCGATAGAGGAAGTTCTTTTAAAATAAGCAGGCTTGTCATGAGTAGTGCAGTAATTATCAAACGCTTGCAGAATCTGATTCCTTAGAAAGTACCGCTCTTGTTCAGATCGCAGTTGGCTGATAAACTGACGCAAATCAGCTTTCTCGTTACTTTGGAGAACAGCTCGTAACAAACTAGACATAGTAACTTAGCGTGTCTTGTCCATGGTGGGTCTGTAACCTACTCCCGCGCTTTGCCCTTGGCTAGCAGGAAGTAGGATTGTCGTGGGAGATTGGCTCACTCCTTGGGATCTTCTGGCAGTGGGGCAATAGCTTACCCCACTATCTTTAGGTGCCCTTGACCCATGACGAATTAAATTCGCCACGGGTCACACCTTTTGAATTAGGGCGGGGTGTGCCAAGCTTTAAGTAAGCAACCGCCATATTTACATGATTCCCCTAGATCGACAAGGCAGTTGGAAAATACATGGAAACAATTAAGCTTTTAATTATGATTAAAATAATTTTTTTAGGTGCCCTTGACCCATGACGAATTAAATTCGCCCTTTGGTGCGCACCTGCCGATACCCCACCTACACTCAAACACCCTGAACAATAGGTTTAAATTCCCACGCACTAATGGTCAATACAGCTTGCCGATCATCGGCACGAGCGCAAGTATAAAGGAAGTGCGTGGGAGATCAGCGCTTAGTGGTAAGGGTCAATTGTATGAAAGCCTTACCACTAAGCGCCGGACAAATTTATAGCGCTATGCTTTGTCTTTTCCCTTTGCTATTAACTGGATTTAGCTTTCGATCACAACCGTGAGGTTACCGGAATTCTTCACCACTTTACAGGTGGTGGTTGTGTCAGCTCGTTCCAATTGCAAGTCTAGCACCGTTGACCCAATCCGCAAGTTACGAACTAAGAGTTGATTGATAAACTTTGGTAAAGTTGGTTTGAAAATATGTAAATTGTTTCCTGGAGCATCCGATTGCAAATTCACCATCATTTGCAGCAGTTGGAAAATACTGCCAGTTGCCCAGGCTTGCAGAGGACAGGCTCCTGGATACTTGACCGGAGAGCTGTTGGGAGTGCGCTGGTAACCAGAGAAGAGTTCTGGAGGACGATAGTAGGGTTGCTCAACGGTCATGTCAATCATACCTTTGGCAATTTCTAAGGCTTGATCCACTTGATTGACCGCACGCAATCCTACTGCAATCAAGGAATTTTCGTGGGGCCAAACTGATCCGACGTGATAGCTGATCGGGTTGTAAGCAGCGGATTGATTACTGAGGGTACGAATCCCCCAACCATTGAACATATCTGGTTCTAACAGCCGCTTTGCTACACTAGCTGCTTTTTCTGGAGTAAAAATGCCCAAAGACAAGCAATGGCCAGGATTGGAGGTTATGCTATCTACTAGTTTTCTTTCTCCATCTAGTGCTAAGGCACAGAAGTCTAGGTCGTCTAGCCAAAAATCCTGATTGAAGCGTTGCTTGAGTTCCTGGGCTTGGTTTTCCCAACGTTCGGCTAAATCAATTCGCTGCTTGATCCTGGCCAGATGACTTAGCCTAACTTTAGCGCCATAGACATAAGCTTGGACTTCGCATAATGCGATCGCTCCCGTTGCTAGGGAACCATCACGAGTGACCATGGAATCACCGGAATCCTTCCACCCTTGATTACGCAAACCCTTTTTGGATTGGCGCTGATAACAGAGATAGCCGTTTTCCTGAGATTGACTATCAATCCAATCCATGGCAGCCAAAGCATTAGGCCAGAGCTGGTCTAGGGTAGTGGTGTCATTTGTCCAAGCATAGTAATCCGCATAGAGCACTAGCCAGAGTGGGGTAGCATCAACTGTACCGTAGTAGGGAGTATGAGGAATTTCCCGACAGCGAGCCAATTCCCCAACCCGTAGTTCATGCAAAATCTTACCTGGTTGCTCATCCCGCGATGGGTTATCCTCTTGGCCTTGGTACTGGGCTAAAATTTCCAGAGTCCCTTTGGCGATAGTAGGGTCAAGGATTAAGGTTTGTGAGGCAGCAATTAAGGAATCTCGTCCAAACAAGGTGGAAAACCGAGGTACTCCTGCAGACAGAAATGTGCAGCCATTAATAGTCTGCCTTAGTAAAAAGATGTCTCGTATTGCCCGAGAAATCACTTGGTTAAGGGTTTCATTATCCGAGCTAATGTGAGTTATCTGTTTATACCATTCCTGGTTTTGGAGTAAGTTAGCGGTCTTAGCTTCTTCAAGGGTGGTGGGAATGTTAGCTGTAGTGATTCGGGCTTTGTGGGTGACCATTTCTAGTTGATAGCCTAAGGTTTCCGTAGCGCCAGGCTTAAGGCACAAGTCCCAAACTGCTGTGTCCCCTTTGTAGGTGTCTGGGAGACGGTGCATAAAGTAAATCTGAGATTCAACCAGGGAGTTATCGAGTCCCTGGTAAGCTAGGTTGATGGTATTGGTGTTGAACTCAGTTAGGGTTAGCAGGGTATCTAAATCGATATCGATATCAGGGGGTAGTGAACGCAGCAGAGTTCCCCGTTGCTGTCGCTGATGACCCCGGACTTCAAACCAGTCTTTAAAATCGGCATCAAAACTGAGGCTGACGCTGAAGTTAAGGGGTTGAGTGTCGTAATTGGTGATTACAATTTCTTCCCATAAGCCACCATGGAGGGCTAGCTGCCGCTGAATGCCTAGGGTTTTTGGGGGAAGATTAGGTGAACGGGGATTGCAACACATGACCGATAGGACAAATCCTTCCTCAGCACTGCTACTAAGGGGAATGGGGAGTTGCCCTTCAATTTGTAACTCTAAGCGAGAGAGAAAGCGGGTATCTTGACAAAATAACCCGGTTGCGCTGGTGGTTTCGTTTTCTAAGTTGCCCGAAATATTCCCTAGGGTATCTGTGATTAAAAACAGGTCATCTACTTTGAGAGGAAGGGTTGGTAGAGGTTGGTTTGTGGTGAGCCGAGGCCATTCGGTCATCGACAACTGCTCGGTAGGAAGGTATCGTCTACCATCTCGTTCGATAATCTGTAAATCCATAAAATCAGCGCTGGGGCTTTCGGTTTAACTAGTGGTGGACGCTTGGGGGATGTTATAAGTCTCTCTCTACCGCTGTTGTCAGGGTCGGGAGACATCGACATTACCCAAGTTAATTATCAATGGTTTTGGACAGGTCGAGGATTCAAGATTTAGTAATGGGAACAGGGAATAGGGAACAGGGAATAGGGAACAGGAAGCAGGGAGCAGGGAACAGGGGAAAAATATTGTTACTTTATAGTTATCAAAAACGCTGTATCATAAGTATCTAAAATTAGATATTACCAAAGAGTAAATATTTTTAATTACTGCATATAAAAATTGAATATTAATTTAGTTAGTAAATAAAAAAAATAAAAATCTATCTTCGGTGTCTATAATTCCATCAAGCCAAAGCTGATTGATCATAACACTAAAAACTCTCCTCTCTTTCCTACTATTCCCTACTCCCTGCTCCCTGTTCCCTATTCCCTATTCCCTGCTCCCTATTCCCGATTCTCTCTATGTTTACATCTCAAATGAAAATGCTATCTGGTCAGAGGATTGCTACCCTTAAAGCTAAATGGTAATCCCTAAAGTTGAGTAATGACTGAAGCAAGAACTATTTTTCGGAGCAGCACAGCCACTAGTACCCTAGCTATTCACTACCATGTCGCTATGCCTCAGCCTCAATCCCATCTGTTTGAGGTAACGCTACAAGTCGAAGGCTGGGAAGCCCCTTTGTTAGATTTAAAGATGCCTGTTTGGACTCCAGGCTCTTACTTAGTGCGGGAGTATGCTCGACATTTACAAGATTTCTCTGCGGATACCGGTAATCCTACCCAGTCTTTACCGTGGCGGAAACTGGCCAAGAATCATTGGCTAGTGGAAACTGGTGATGCGTCGGCTATCACTGTGCGTTATCGTATCTTTGCTAATGAATTAACGGTACGCACTAATCACCTAGATGCTACCCACGGTTATTTTAATGGTGCTGCTCTGTTCTTCTTCATCCCAGGATTTGAACAACACCCTTGCCAAATTACTATCGCGCCACCTCATCCCAATTGGCGGGTGACCACACCTTTACCAGCAGTGTCAGGCAAATTTAATACCTTTGAGGCCAGGGATTTTGATACCTTAGTCGATAGTCCGTTTGAAATTGGTGATCATAAGCTCTATGAGTTTGAGGTTTTGGGCAAACCCCATCAATTGGCCATCTGGGGAGAGGGGAATGCTGACCCAAAGCGGATTATTGAGGATACTAAGAAGATTATCAAGGTAGAAGCTGAGCTTTTTGGAGGTTTACCTTATGATCACTATTTGTTCTTGCTTTATCTAACGGCTAGTGGCTTTGGGGGATTGGAACATAAGGATAGTTGTTCGTTAATTTACTCACGCTTTGGTTTTCGGGCAAAGGATAAGTATAATCGCTTCTTGCAACTGGTGGCTCATGAGTTCTTTCACTTGTGGAATGTTAAGCGGATTCGACCATTAGCCCTAGAAACCTTTGACTATGAAAAGGAAAACTATACGACATCGTTGTGGTTTTCTGAGGGAACAACTAGTTACTATGACTTATTAATTCCCCAACGGGCTGGTATCTATGATGCTAAGACGTTGTTAGAAAATTTGAGTAAAGAGATTACTCGGTTTTTAACTACACCAGGACGTAAGGTGCAGCCCCTGGATGAGTCGAGTTTTGATGCTTGGATTAAGCTTTATCGACGGGATGCTAACAGTGATAATAACCAAATTTCCTATTATTTGAAAGGGGAAATGGTGTCATTATTGCTGGATTTGTTAATCCGGGAGCGCCATGGAAATAAGCGATCCCTTGATGATGTGATCAGGAAGATGTGGGAGCAGTTTGGTAAAGGGGAAATTGGCTTTACTCCCCAACAACTGCGAGAGGTAATAGAATCCGTAGCAGAGCTAGATTTAAGTAACTTCTTCTCTAAGACTATTGAGGGTAAGGAGGAATTGCCCTTCAATGAGTATCTCAAACCCTTTGGCTTACAAGTGGTGGCCGTGGATGAAGAATCTGTGCCTTACTTGGGGGTGAAGGTGAGGACTGACAATGGTCAGGACTGGATCCAGTTTGTGGAGATGGATTCTCCTGCAGCAGTGGCAGGAGTGGATGCTGGTGATCAGTTACTGGCTATTGATGGGTTGCGAGTCAAGGGGGATCAATTATGCGATCGCTTAAAAGATTACGAAGCTGGTGATGTGATCGAGCTTAGTGTATTCCATCAGGATCAATTGGTTACTCTACCGATTACATTAGGGAAATCTCAACCCAGTCGTTACCACGTTATGCCAGTCAAGAATCCTACCAATGCCCAGCAGCAGAATTTTTCTGGGTGGTTAGGGGCATCTTTGGTCAAGATGAGTTGAGGGTAATCGGTAAAACGTTACGAGAGAATTTCCGATGTGAGCTGTTCAGGAGTAACGGGTTGACATTTTCCTTCAGCAAACTCTTGTTGAGCTTCTTTAACATCTCTAATTCTCTCGGCTCTTCGCCGAGAGCGAAGGCGATTTATTAAACTATTAATTAGATTTTCTTGATCGTCTAAGGAAAGTCGCGCTGCTGCTTCTAATATTTCTGAAAAGGTGGGTTGTGTCATGATGCTTTTGATTTTACATAAAATCATTTTGATTCATTATATTTTTTATCTAACACGATTGACCGTTAAGATTTAAGTATTGATAATAGCAGCTTACCACTACCAGCATGATTTTATCCTGATAAGGAGTGCGATTGTAATGCTTCAAGCTTTACCAACTTTTATAACTGTTGATCAGTTTATTACCCAGTATGGTGACAACGAATGCTATGAACTAATCGATGGGGAACTAATTGACATGGAAGCTACTGGACCTGATGAGGAAGTAGCAGGGTTTGTGGGACGGAAGTTAAATGTGGAGATTGACCGAGGATACCCAGATTATCTGATTCCCTACCGATGTCTGATCAAAATTTTAGGAACTCAAACAGCTTTTCGTCCTGATGTGATTGTATTAGATAGAACTCGGCTAGTAAATGAACCTTTATGGCAAAAAGAGCCTGTGATTACGTTGGGAACCTCAATCAAGCTTGTTGTTGAAGTTGTTAGCACCAATTGGCAGAACGATTATGCTCGTAAGGTTGAAGATTATGCCATACTAGGTGTACCTGAATACTGGATTGTCGATTATCTAGGCATTGGTGGTAGAGATTATATTGGTAAACCTAAACAACCAACAATTACAATTTGCACTTTGGTAGATGATGAGTATCAAAAACAATTGTTCCGAAATGATGATGGTCTTGTTTCCAAAGTCTTTCCGGAGCTTAGTTTAACTGCTAACCAGATTTTTGCATCCAGTTGAATTTAGATATTATTGTGAGATATAATGGTAAAACCAGTGTATAAATAGGAGACAACATGAGTAGTGTCATATCAAAGCATATTGAAATTACACCAGGGGTTTGTGGTGGCAAACCTCGCATTGCCGGTCATCGTATTCGGGTTGAAGATATTGTCATTTGGCACGAAAGAATAGGATTGTCGCCGGATGAAATTGTTTCACAATACCCTACCATTACCTTAGCAGATGTCTATGCTGCTTTAGCCTATTATCATGACCATTTTGAGGAAATCAGGCAACAGATTCTTGAAGATGAAGAATTTGCCCGTGATATGCAAGAAAAAACACCGTCCTTGGTTCAGCAAAAGTTAAAGCAGTAAGATGCCCCAGACAATTATTATTTTAGGGAACAGGGAACAGGGAACAGGGAAGAATTAAGATAAAAAACTATCTGTACATTATTACTATGACTATCTCTATATATAGCATTTTTAAATCAATTGAAGTGTGGCGACAGTTATTCCCAGAAGAAAATATTGCTTTAGATGAGTTATCAGAAAGATTAGAAGATTATTGTCTTAACCAAGCGATGGATGAGGCTAAGCTAACTCCTTTGTTAGACCGTGAAGCCGCACTAAAATACTTGGAGGAATCATAGGGAAGGTTTATTTTAAGCTGACCGCTGACTGCTGACTGCTGACTGCTTACCTGCTATTCAACTCTGGCTTTACCCAACAAGCCACTTTATGGTCAACACTTACTAATTCCAAGGTGGGATCGTTCTGCCAACATTTATCAATCACGAAAGGACAACGAGCCGCAAAGGGACAACCTTGGGGATAATTAGTTAAATCTGGTGGTAACCCTTCAATGGTCTGCAAACGCTCTTGGCGCTGTTCATCCAGACGGGGAATACTGTTGAGTAAACCAATAGTATAGGGATGGCGAGGATTTTTATAGATTTCCATCACCGATGCTTGTTCTACGACTTGACCGGCATACATCACTAAAATCCGATCCGCTAATCCCGCCAATAGCGCCAAATCATGGGTAATCCAAATCACGGCCATCCCAATGTCCTGGCGCAGTTTCTTGACTAATTCTACAATTTGGGCTTGGATGGTCACATCCAAAGCAGTGGTAGGTTCATCGGCAATCAGCAACTGGGGATTACAGGCTAATCCCATGGCAATCATGACTCGCTGGCGCATCCCTCCAGAAAATTGGTGGGGATAGTTACTAATCCGTTCCGCTGCAGCTGGAATTCCCACTAATTCTAAGAGTTCAATCGCCCTAGATCGTCCTTGCTCTCGGCTCATCCCTTGGTGTAACCGTAGCGCTTCAGTAATTTGCCTTTCTACCTTTAGTACTGGGTTAAGGGAAGTCATGGGGTCTTGAAAAATCATAGCGATACGGTTACCCCGGATTTTCCGCATTTTCCCCTCACTAAGCTTTCGGAGGTCACGCCCTTCAAAAATGACCTCACCATTGGTAATCTTTCCAGGAGGAGACGGGATTAGTCCCATAATCGACAGGGCGGTGATGCTTTTACCAGAACCGGATTCACCAACAATCCCTAGGGTTTCCCCTTGATTGACCTGGAAGGAAATACCATTGACAGCATGGACAGTACCAGCTGGGGTGAAAAAGCGTGTTTCTAGATTACGAAGGTCTAGGATTGGTGACAAGGGAACAAATTGAATGTTTTAGTATAGTTTATACCATCAAAAACATTCATCCAATCTATTTTTAATAGTTGCCGCCCAACCAATAGGGGATTCTTCGGCATAAAATATCGCAGCGGGCAAATGACCTTTAGGAGCGTCTAAACTAAAGGTTAACTGAGCATAAGAATGCCAAGAATCGGCATCACCCTTGCGCCATCCTACTAGATCGGCGAATTGATTATAATCTTGACTAACTTGCTGCCACAGTTGAGATTGTATTCTAAATCCAAAATGACCTTGACTATACTGCTCCCAAAGCTGATTTAGTGTTAGCAAATCCTCACAGGGAAACTCTCTTAAGTCTGATTCTATGAGATAATTCAACCCTTGAAGCCATTCTTGGTCTTTTTTACTAACCTTCTGCTGTTGTCTAAGGGTTTTAGCTATGGATAATACAATTTTATTGGTTTCCGCATCAGCAGCTTTCCACTTCACTTTCATCAATAAAGTCTTCAGGTGAGTGTAGTCTATTTTTAAATTAAGCATAGTTTCTTGCTCCGAAGTTCCGATTTCCTTTGCTAAACATTTACATAATTCAGAGTTTAATGAATTTTTTTTAAATGTTCTAAAGCTTGCTGGATTTACAGATAAAATACCCTTGGCAATAAAAATCAGCCATCACGTTGAAATAGATAAGTACATTTTTAAGCTATCAGCTAATGCTTACTTGAAAATTTTACTGAGGAAAAATAGTCATGACTAGTAAATTAGCGATCGCATTGATCGCAATTAGCGTTTTTGAGCTTTCGGCACAAGAGGTTAGTGCTGCGTCGATTACCCCGATCAACCTTGACGACCTGACTCTGGGAGCAACCATCACAGGACCAGTGGGTCCGACAGTAGATGCATCCCTAATCAATGGTGACGGAAACAGCTTGGGAGACTTGACCAGTAGCGTTTCTTGTCCTGTTGGTTTTCTGACTTGTGTGCCGCCCCAAAATCCAGCGGGAACCATCTACACTTATATACACAAAGTTACCCCTGGTGTAGACTTTCCTAACGATCCCCCCTTCCCTCAACCGGATGGTTTACTTGCGTTTGATGATGTCAATCAGTTCGAGTTGGAGTTCAAAGCTGAAGGCTTTACAGGAGTTGCGGGCTATAGCTTTGGGGAAGCGAAGCAGGCACTCGGTTCCAGTGGGGAGTTTTCAATCAAGCTTGAGGAAGATGGCAGTCTAGTCTGGAGCGTTGTCGGTGGATCAGATTGGAGTACTAATTTCGACACTCCAGAAACGATTTCCTTCTTTTGGCAAACCACACAACCTCCCATTGGTCCATTTGGGACCTTCACTGCTAAGAACGATACCCAATCCGGGACAGGTAATGGTCCACTGCCTCTAGCAGTGCCAGTGCCTGAGCCGATGTCATCTCAGGGTCTACTGGCTCTGGGCTTTCTGGGCTTAGGATTAGTGGTTAAGAGGGCTATCGGCTCTAGTGTCTTTTAAGGGAATTAGTAGGGAGTAGGGAGTCAAGATGCAGTAGCTGGATCAAGGGCGTTCCGTCAGTGAAGTAATGAATAGCAGTAGAGTGGGCATCCTGCCCGCTCGAAAATATATTGAAACTGGCAAGATGCCAGTTCTACGCAAGATGCCAGTTCTACGCAAGATGCCAGTTCTACGCAAGATGCCACTTCCACGGCAAGATGCCCATTCTACAGGTGCGACCCAAGCCGCGAGGGATTGCTCGCGGCCTTGGAGGCGTCTGGATTTTTGGGCAATAGTAGAGTGGGTAAGGATTTGCCTTACCCACTCAATCAGATCTCGATGGCACTACTTTTGAGTGCTAAACCTAACGGGATTTTACTTATCCCTAAACTGGTTCAACCAATTGCTCAAATCCACTTCGGTTTCAAAATCTAACAACGCTTCTCCTAAATCCTCCAACTGGGAAAAGGATAACTGCTCAATTTGATTAAGTAATTGGGGATTTATCTGACCTAGACGACGGTTAATTTGACGGATAATTAAATTAAGCTCATTGCGCTTTCCTTGTTCTAATCCCTGTCCTAATCCTTGTTCTAATCCTTGTTTTAATCCTTGTTTTAATCCCTGTTCTAATCCTTGTTCTAATCCTTGTTCTAATCCTTGGCGAATAATTCGTTGATAAACTACTGACTCCTGCATCATATCCTCCCGAAAATAAGCTTGAATTAACTGTTCATCAAATTTCACCCCAGCCAACAGTTGCACGCAAGCAGATAGGTTACGCTGCTGTTGTCTATCTTCAATCATATCGATTCTGGCTGCTACTTGGGATAGCAAGGTTTCTGGCACTTCAGTTTGTGCTAATACTGCCAAGGGTAGTAACCCCGGTGTTGTTAGTAATGGTTGTGGATCACATTCCCAAATCCGAATCACCCGATAGCGGAAGGATAAGTTCCTCTCGGTAAATTGATTTACAAATACTCCCGCTAATCGGCTTGGTTTCAGAAAAATTATTACTTGTTCAATATCACAGCGATACTGGCGATATAACCTGACCCAATAATCGAGCATCCGCAGGGGTAAGGGAGGTTCAGATTGGGGTAGGGTTTGAAATTCCAGATGCAAAATAGCATCAGCAACTCGCACAAAAAATAAGGCATCTGCCCGAATTGGTTCTGTGCTCAATTCGGTGTTGAGAATTTCGATATCCTCTGCTGGTTCTTGGTTAAATAACCAACGGGTAAAGGCTTGAGGATATTGTTCAACCAAATATTTTAGGGTACTATCGTAAGTCATTCACTTAGGAAAAGTATGACCAAGTCAGTATATAGTATTTCTAACTAATTAATGAATAATATTACTGATTACTGTGACAAATCATTGCGCAAACTTTCTAGATTCTTACGGATGTTTACAGTGTCAGGATGATTTGACCCTAACTTCTGTTCTGCAATCTCCAAAGCCTGTTGATAGAGGGGTTCAGCCTGGTCATAGCGCCCCATTGAGGAGTAGAGATATGCCAGGTTGTTGAGACTGATGGCCACATCGGGATGGTGGTGACCCAGCCGCTGCTTAAACAGCTCCAATGCCTGTTGTAAGAGGGGTTCGGCCTGGTCATAGCGCCCCATTGACTGGTAGAGTAAACCCAGGTTGTTGAGACTGGTGGCCACATCGGGATGGTTGTCACCCAGCAGCTGCTTTCTGATCTCCAAAGCCTGTTGTAAGAAGGGTTCGGCCTCATCATAGCGCCCCATTGAGGAGTAGAGTGTAGCCAGGTTGTTGAGACTGGTGGCCACATGGGGATGGTCTTGACCCAGCCGCTGCTTTCTGATCTCCAAAGCCTGTTGTAAGAGGGGTTCGGCCTGGTCATAGCGCCCCATTAAGTTGTAGAGATATGCCAGGTTGTTGAGACTGGTGGCCACATCGGGATGGTTGTCACCCAGCAGCTGCTTTCTCATCTCCAAAGCCTGTTGTAAGAAGGGTTCGGCCTCATCATAGCGCCCCATTGAGGAGTAGAGATCTGCCAGGTTGTTGAGACTGGTGGCTACATCGGGATGGTCTTTACCCAGAAGCTGCTTAAACAGCTCCAATGCCTGTTGTAAGAGGGGTTCGGCCTGGTCATAGCGCCCCATTGAGGAGTAGAGTAATGCCAGGTTGTTGAGACTGGTGGCCACCAAAGGATGGTCGTGACCCAGCAGCTGCTTAAACAGCTCCAATGCCTGTTGTAAGAGGGGTTCGGCCTGGTCATAGCGCCCCATTGAGAAGTAGAGTCCAGCCAGGTTGTTGAGACTGGTGGCCACATCGGGATGGTGGTGACTCAGCCGCTGCTTAAACAGCTCCAATGCCTTTTGATAGAGGGGTTCGGCCTCATCATAGTGCCCCATTGAGTTGTAGAGTAAACCCAGGTTGTTGAGACTGGTGGCCACCAAAGGATGGTGGTGACCCAGCCGCTGCTTAAACAGCTCCAATGCCTGTTGATAGAGGGGTTCGGCCTGGTCATAGGACCCCATTGAGTCGTAGAGTAATGCCAGGTTGTTGAGACTGATGGCCACATGGGGATGGTCGTCACCGAAGCGGGTTCTAGTTATCTCTAAACATTGCTTCGAGCACAGTTCAGCCTGGTCATAGGTACCTTGACCGTTATAGAATCTTCCTAAGCCAGTGAAGGGCCATGGTAAATCTTCATCCCTGAGCCAGTCAGTTAGGACTGTGGCAGCTTTGACTAAATGAGGGATGGCAGGGCTAACTGCTGCAATAATTTCTTGAGTTGGTGTATCGGGAATTTTTTTTGCTACAGCCACCATTGTCTTACAAAAGCTTTCCTTGTAGCTATCGGCCTCTGGTAATTGAGCCAGCTTGGTCAGGAAAAATTCTCGAATTAGTTGATGGAGTCGATAGGTTTGCTGTTCGGTCAGTTGTAAGAGATTACGATTGACCAGATAGCGATCGCGTAATTCTTCCAAGTCTTCTTGTTCTTCTTCCCAGTCATCCTCATCGTCAGTTTCGATAACACAAGACTCTACCAGTGACCAATCAAAAGGAGCTTGAGCAAACAGACTCAAACGACATCCCAACTGTTGGGCTTCTGGAGACTCTTTCAAATCTTCCCAGGATAACTCAAAGGCTGCTGCTACTCCCAACTGGGCTGTGATCTCCCCTTGTTCTGTTGGGTCAAGTAATGCCCTAGCTGCTAATTTCTTTTTCTCTAAACGTTTCTGAACTTTAGCGATAGTTAAACTTGGATGTATATCTAAATATCGTCCGACTAACTCCAAACCTAAGGGCAAATAACCCAACCATTCACATAACGCTTGTGCTTCATTTAGTTCTTGCTCAATGCGCTCTTTTCCAACAAGGGATTCCAATAATTCTAATGCTGCCTCTGGGGATAGCACATCCAAATCAATTCGTCGGTAAGAAGCCCCTGGACGCTGACGGCTGGTGACCAGTACTTTGAAGCGGGATTGGGCTGGAGGTAAGTAGGGCTGAATTCTTTGTTTGTAGTCGTTGCTGAAAGAAGGCACATCATCCAGCACGATCAATGCTGTTCCTTCTGGCCAATGCCCCCAGCAGTATTCTACTTGTTGGTTGAACTCTAGTTGATCTGGAATGGTTAATCCTAATTTAGTACGGGCAAAATTGACAACTTGAGTCCCGAGATCCAACCCTCGCACTTGGAACCAGCACAACCCACCAGGGTAATTATCCTGATTTTTCAGAGCATATTGTAGAGCTAACTCAGTTTTGCCCACACCGCCCATTCCGGCAATGGCACAAATGGCTAATTGATCGGTCTGTTCAAATTCCTGATGGAGCTGCTCAAGTTGAGGGTCCCTACCGACAAAGTAGGGAGTGCCTCGATTGATAATGTTACTGGGGGGATTTAACGTTGTCCGTTCCCGGTCGGACGACTTCAGCTAATCAGACCCCTGATGAATGTGCATCTCTTGAGCAACATAATTGTGATCACCCTTAATAGTGTCAATGTTTTGTACACCTTTAGCAATATTTTCAATATTGTTTTGTATACCTTTAGCCTTGTCATTAACATTCATAATGTTGCTGCTGTTGTCCTGTATCTTGCCAGCATGGATTTCTTGAGCGATCGCCTTAATTTCCGAAGCAAACTGCTGATCATCTTCCATCGCATCCTGCACATACACAGCCAGTCGGTCTAATTCCTGGTTAGATCCTTGTTCAACTGCTGTCAGAGCTTTTTCAGCTTTAGAATTACCCCGTAACTTTTCCCAGATCATGTTACGGAGTTCGTCCATCTTGGTGATGGCTGTTTCAGTAAACTTTTTGCCCAATTCCCCAGCGCCAGTTTCTAGAAACTTCTTGAAAGCCAGAGTAGTGATCGCTGTTGCTGAGAGTGTTACTAGTTCCATAAGCGAATAGGGTGATGTAGCTGCTTAAGGCAAGTAGGGTCAACAAAAATAATTATAACGAATTGCTCAATGGTTTGAGA
>NZ_JAAHHS010000121.1 GCF_010692395.1 Moorena sp. SIO3H5 | reverse complement strand
TCAAACGGTTCATGACCGGCTCAAGATCGAAGTGCGACGGGGTTGTACTCGCGGTTGTCGCTTCTGCCAACCTGGGATGCTGACTCGACCAGCGCGGGATGTGGAACCGGAAAAAGTAGTGGAAGCTATTGAACAAGGGATGCTTGCTACAGGGTATAACGAGTTTTCCCTTTTATCCCTGAGTTGTTCGGATTACCTGGCTCTACCAGCGGTGGGGATGGAAATCAAAAATCGTCTTAAGGATCGCAATATTTCCTTGTCCCTACCGAGTCAGCGAGTAGACCGCTTTGATGAGAATATTGCCAATATCCTAGGGGGAAATCGCCAGAGTGGCTTGACCTTTGCCCCAGAAGCAGGAACTCAGCGGATGCGGGATATTGTTAATAAGGGACTGACTAATGAAGAATTGCTCAGGGGAGTAAAGACGGCATTTGAGCAAGGCTGGGAGAAAGTCAAGCTCTATTTTATGATTGGTTTGCCTGGTGAAACGGATGCGGATGTGTTGGGAATTGCGGAAACGGTGCGTTGGTTGCAGCAGGAGTGTCGTGCTAAAGGTAGAAAAACCTTAAAGTTTAACATAACTGTTTCTAATTTTACCCCAAAACCTCACACCCCATTCCAGTGGCATTCCGTATCCACTTCGGAGTTTAAACGCAAGCAGGAATTGCTCAAACAAGAATTTGGTCAGATCAGGGGGGTGAAGGTTAATTACACCGATGTTCGGATTTCCGCCATGGAAGATTTTGTCGGACGGGGTGACAGACGCTTAAGTGCGGTGGTGCGCCGTGCTTGGGAATTGGGGGCAGGGATGGATGCCTGGATGGAAAGCTTGGATCGGGCATTTGCTGCTTGGGAAAATGCGATCGCTTCATCAGGTCTGACCTGGAAATATCGCCAAGTAGAAAGTGGCGAATGGAATGTGATGGCGGGTCTAGAAGAGTTGCAAGTTGAAAGGTTAAAGGTTGAAAGTTCAGAACAACCAGATAACCAACAAGCAGCTAACCAACAACCAACTAACCAACAATCTTGGCCAAAAGGCCACGCTACGGGAACAACCCTTGATGCCCTTGATGCCCTTGATGCTCCCTTGCCTTGGGATCATATTGATACGGGAATTGATAAGAATTGGCTCAAGGAAGATTTACAACGGGCCTTAGATGCAGCAACAGTACCGGATTGTTCCTTTGATGGGTGTTCTCACTGTGGTGTATGTGGGATTGATTTTGGTCATAATGTGGTGATTGAACCGCCACAGATTCCGCAATTTGCTGGTCACTTTAAACCAAATACTAATAAGGATCAGCGGCTGCGGGTTTGGTTTGGTAAGTTGGGGGATATGACCTTGTTGGGTCATCTGGATTTGGCAAGTCTGTTTGAGAGAGCAGTAAGACGGGCTTCACTACCAATTCGCTATAGTGGGGGGTTTCGGGCTAATGCTCGGATTATGATTGCTAATGCATTGCCCTTGGGAGCGTCTAGTAGTGGAGAGATTGTGGAGTTTGAGTTAACTGAGAAAATGCCCGTTGAGGAGTTTAGGGAAAGGCTGGTGTCTGAGTTGCCTGAAGAAATTCCGGTGTATGGGGTTGAAGCAGTGGATTTGAAAGAACCTGCTGGAACTCAGCTGTTGGAGAGGGCTGAGTATTTGATTCGAGTTGAGGTAATGGCGGAGGCGTCTTGGGAAGACTGGCAGGGTTGGATTGAAGCGATTAAGGGTAGTAAGGAAATTTGGTGGGAACGGTTTACGAAGTCGGGTAAGAAACAGTGGGTGAATTTATGCGATCGCTTATTTGACTTCGAGGTTATGGAACCCCAAAAACCCAAAGATACTGAAGAGGAGGTTGCAGAGTCTGGGGTGGTTTTGCGGTATATCGGGAGTTGTTTGAATGATGGCACCATGTTGCGACCAGAGCATATTATTTATATGTTGGAGCAGTTGGCGCAGCAGGAGTTTCGTTTGTTGCATGTTCATCGGCAACGGTTGATTCTGCGCAATTGAGAAATTTGGCGTTGCTGAATTAGGGTATGATTTGCTCCAAAAGCGATAGTTCATCCTTCATACTTCTAAGCCATTTGTCTAGCCATCAAATTCGCAAATAACCCTTCCTGATTAAGCAGTTCCTGAAAGGTTCCCTGCTGTACCACTCTCCCAGCCTCCAGCACATAAATACGGTCTGCTTTGCGGATAGTGCTGAGGCGGTGGGCAATTACGATCCGAGTCACTTGCAATTCGTCAATACTTTGACTAACAATGCTTTGGGTGCGGTTATCTAAAGCACTGGTGGCTTCATCGAATATCAATAGTCTTGGTTTTAAGACTAAGGCACGGGCAATTAATAGCCGTTGTCTCTGTCCACCAGAAAGATTGGTACCGCCTTCAGAAATAACGGTGTGCATCCCCATGGGCATGGCTTCAATATCATCAGCAAACCCTGCCATTTTTGCAGCTTCCCAGGCTTCATCCATGGTAACTAAAGCACCACTGGCAATGTTATCGAAGATAGAAGCACTATTAATTCTACCGTTTTGTAGGACTACTCCTAGTTGCCGACGCACAGCTGAGATATCTAGTCCAGATAAGTCTTGACCATCGTAGTAAATGGTGCCATTTTCAGAGGTTTCAAACCCCAACAGTAATCGGATAATCGTGGATTTACCACTACCAGATGGACCGACTAAAGCAATAAATTCTCCAGGGTTTGCCTGAATAGTAATATTCTCTAAAATCAAAGGACTATCTTTTCGGTAGCGGAAGCTGACATGATCTAATTTAAGTTGTCCCGAAAGCCGTCCTGGATCCGCTTTGCTTAAGTCTAGTTCCGGTGTAGCTTCTAAAATCGGTTGAGTTCGTTCCCATAAAATACCTATTTCTAAGATATTAATTAGGGTATTGCTTAAATCAGTTGCGCCAGTGATAAAGGTTCCAAAAGCAGTATTGAAGGCTAGGAATGTACCAGTAGATAAACCTTGCCCAGATTGGGATTTGGTAATGGATTGAACAGCCACGGCGAAGATAATCATTTGGCTGAGGGTAGGGAGTATGGTATTAAATACCTTCAGTAAGTCTTCAATTAACTGGGTACTCAGCACCAGCTTAATTTGCTGAGTATAGTATTTAGCCCAGTAGGCAAATGCCCGATTTTCTGCCCCTGCTACCCGGAGTTTAGAAACACCACCAATTAGCTGCACCGTCAGTCCAAAGATGTCTCCTGCTAGCTGTTGCAAGGGTCTTAGCTTGCGCCGGGTTAAAATACCAGAGGTAGTGGTCACAATCATCGCAGTTAATGCCACTCCCAACGGGACTAAGGCTAATTGGGCATCGTAGATGAACAGCAAACCCAAATTTAAGAGAGAGAAAAAACTGGTGAATAGGGTTTGCATTACTGTGCCACTCAGTCGGTTACGGATTTCAGAAATTGCTGAAACCCGGGATATTAGGTCTCCGGTGGAATATTGCTGAAAAAAAGAAATTCTTAGGTTTAATAATCGGTCCCAAACAGCGCCTTGGCTGGTAGCTTCGCTAATCGTTTGTAATCTCAAGGTGACAAGCCCTTGAGCCACTTGAAAGATGGCACTGCCAAAGCTAGCTGCTAACAGTCCTAACCCTACCTGTCCTAATAATCCCCGGTCAGCATCGGGAATAGCATTGTCAATGAGAATGGCAGTGGCTTGGGGAGTGACCATTCCCAACACAGCAGCGGCGACTCCTGTCAACATCAGGGTGATTAACTCTTTGCTACGACCTCTAAGGGTAAACTGGAGTAAGTCTAGGGCTTTAATTGCTTGATCGGGGAATGACCGATAAAACATATAAGCCATAGGAGCCAGGAAACTAGCATTATTGGCATTGACTGGGACACGCTTTCCCGATTCTGGGTCTAGTACCTCATACTGACCCACCCCCATTGCTAGCAGTGCCACAGGTCGATTATCCTCTCGGGTGTAGCCTAATAGAGGCCCATTGTCCTTTTTCCACCAGTAGTCACGCAGAATCACTCGCCGGATCCGAATGCGGGAAGCACGGGCGATCGCTTCTATGGGTTCTCGGACTCGATTGAGGTCTTCTGACTGGGCTGGGGGGTTAATTTGAATCCCCATCGCCCGTCCTACAGCACCAGCGGCAATTAACAGGGGGGTTCCCTGTTGAAAACTCTCTTTTAACTGGGGCTTGATCACAGATGCTAGTTCTGCAATCGCTTCCGTAGTAACTTGGTGATTGAGGCGTTCCCGTTCTTGGAACTGAGTCAGTTTTTGAGCTGATTCTGTCTGTTCGAGTTTAGCGAGGTAGTGGTAGAGGTTACTGTATAGCTGATCCAGATTGGACTGTAGGGACTCCCAACTGTAAACTGCTGAGGTATCCAATACCGTAGACGGAGTAACTACACCAGGGAAGATGGAAAATCTCTCAATCCATTTCTCGGTCAACGTAATGATGTCTTGGGAAATCAGCGTGGCTGCTTTACCATTACTATTCCCTTCTAGTTCTATTTGGCTAGTGCTTAACTGACAAACTGTTGCTTCTTCAATTGCCACAGCTAGCATGGTGTAAGGCTTGTCTTGGGCATTCGCCCCCATCCCAAACAAAGCCTCACCCACTCCCAGGCTGAATAGATAACGGCGTCGCCCCTCTAGAACACCATCGTTACGGTCAACAGCAAATATAGCAATAGAACCAGACTTAATCAGCCAAAGCTTCTGTAGATGATCCAACAGTAGGGGACGATTGCCTTTCACTACCAATTGAGGATTACCGGTTACAGAATCCACGAATCTCTCTTCTATTTATGGGATCCCATGACCAAGGGTTAAATCTAAGCCAAAGGATGCGATCGCACTAGTCAAAGGATGCGATCCCACTCACCGAGTCTAACACTATTAGCCTAAGACCTAACACCCAAAACCTAACACTTATCAAGGGTGATATCTAATTGCCAAAAGCGAAAATAAAAATACGATAGAGATAAACAGGAGTAGTGGGATGGAGCTAGGTAAAAAAGCACAACTAAAAGCCAAAGGTTGGAAAGTTCGCACAGTAATCTAATTTTTATAATTAACCCCAGAATAAGCGACATTAATAGAAATACAATTAGCCCTTGAGATGTGATACCACTCAGTGATACCTAAAATATAAAACCTAAAACCTAATACCTAAAACCTAATACCTAACTAAAAAAATGACTATTGAACTTTTGTCCCACCTAACCGGACGAAACCTCACTCAAGACGATATAACACCGCCTGTGAGGTTTTTAGCTGCCCTAGTAACCCTTGGGATGGGAGTCATGTATGCTGATGGTATTGTACAAGACGAAGAGAAGCAGCTACTAGAGAAAACCATTGAGCGATTAGTACCCCCCCAGAGGGATGTCCGTCAATTGGTGCAGCGTTTGCTTTCTGGACTAGAGAAGAATCCGGTTTATCAAAATCCTCAGCAGTGGTTGAAGCTAACTACTTCCCTGTCTGAGTCAGAGCGAATTTTGCTCCTTAACTTTTGCTATGCTATGTCAGCGGTGGATGGGACAATTGACCCCAATGAAAGCCAGTATTTACAGCTAGCCTCAAATTCCCTAGGCATTGACTCCCGCTACCCAGTGGTGATGGAAGCTTGGTTCAAGGGTGAGGAGTTTCGAGATCAGTCCGTTTGGGAAGAGTTGCAATCAAAGCTGCAACCAGAAAAGTTTGAGGCTTTAGGTATTCGACTGGTAAATCAGCAAGTTGTTGAATACTTGTCTCGTCTGGTGGGAAGGCAACTCAGTGTGCTAGATATTACACCAACCATGATTTTTGTGGTAGCCTTAGTCACTATTTCTTTGGAAGTAATGTTGGCAGATGGTCAAGTGGTAGAAGAAGAAACACAGCTACTGGCAAAAACCATTGACCGCTTAACGCCTCCCGAGGAGGATGATTTGCGTCAATTGGGACCGTTCTTAATCGGACTTCTGCTTCGGGAAGTTAAGCAGAAACCTACTGCCTCTAATTCCCCCGAATGGTTAACTTTGACTAAGCCTCTAAGCGATGCTGAGAAGCTACTCCTGTTGTGCTTTGCTTATGATATGTCAGCGGCGGATGGGGAAATTGACCCTACTGAGCAGGACTATTTACACATAGTGGCTAAGCATCTGGGGATTGATGTTAGGTATACAGCAGTCCTGGAGGCAGGATTTAGGGATGAAGATATTGAGGATGAACAGGCTTGGGATGAGTTGCGCTCCCAGCTGCATCCGGATCAGTTTCAGTATCTGGATATGGTATTTGTAGATGCGGCTAGATATATACTCGATTGCCTGGAAGTATGTAGCTTTTGATGGAAAACTCCTGATGGTTGAAGGCTTGTGAGAGATTACTTCAATCCCTTCTGGTGCAATAACTGATCAGCCGAAACGGCATCTGTGTCTGCTGCGCGCTGGCACCGCGAAAGCTTATACACAGATACACCGATAACCCAACCCTATCTTACCGGTCTATTGGTGTCGAAGGTTGAGAGTTGAGGTGTTGCTCGACTCTGTTAATGACCCCTAGTAGGAGAAATAAACCAAATACTACAGCAACACCGATAGCAGTCCACTTGAAAAAAACTAACTTTGGCCGACCTTTAGCTGGATAACCACAACTGAGGCAAATTTCATCGTTGGTGCTGGTTAAAGACCCACAAACGTTACACTGTTCTAAAGCCATAGTTCTTGGAAATCTCTACCGTCATAAGATAACTGAAAAAATTATCAGGTGGGTAGAGTACTTTGAGCCTTCCTTACCAACTCCTTGATGCTCAAGTTGCTTAGTTCAAGTGGGTAGGTTACAAAAAAATCAGGGCACAAGGGAAAACCTCCAGGTATGAAGCCTGTGACTAATAACCGATTACCCATTCCTAATCATGGCCTCAGGACACAATTTAATTCTGGATCTAACCACAGTTCTAGGGGCTTCTGCTTTGGGAGGCTACCTTGCCAATCGGCTACGTCAACCTGTACTTTTAGGCTATTTAGCCAGTGGTTTATTAGTTGGTCCGTTTGGTCTTAAACTCGTAGGCGAATTAGAACAAGTCAAATCCCTAGCTGAAATTGGGATTGTTTTTTTGTTATTCACCTATGGGGTAGAATTTTCTCTATCCCAGCTTAAACGATTTAAAGATATTGTCCTGAAAGGTAGTTTACTGCAAATTAGTCTCACTATTACCCTAGTTGCAGTTTTAGCCAATGGACTTGGTTGGGTTGATGGATTTACTCCGGGAATAATGCTCGGATTCATCATATCCCTCTCCTCCACCTCAGTAGTTCTTAAAACCCTGATGGAGAGAGGAGAAACCAATACCCTTCATGGTCAAGTGATGCTGGCCATTTTGATTGCCCAAGACCTTAGTTTAGGTCTGATGTTAGCTGTCATACCCGCCCTTCAGCAGCCCTCAGATATTGGCTCAGCTTTAGTTGTTGCTTTACTCAAAGCGTTGGTGTTTCTAGCTGCTGCTCTAGCCGCCGGTCGCTGGATAGTTCCCCATCTCATTAAATATATTGCCCGCACTGAAAACAGTGAGCTATTTCTGATCACAGTAATTGCCCTGTGTTTAGGGATTGCTTTGATTACTGCTGGACTTGGTCTATCCGTTGAAATGGGAGCATTTGTGGCAGGATTAATGATGGCTGAAATTGATTATGCTGACCAAGCAGTTGCCAAAATAATCCCCCTTAAAGACACCTTTGTCTGTCTATTTTTTGCATCCATAGGAATGCTCATTGAGCCGGAAGTGCTGCTCGAAAATTTCGGCATAATTATCGGTTTAGTGATGTTAGTCATGGGGGGCAAAGCAGCCATTATTCTACCGATTGTGCTGAAATTTGGCTATTCCTTTAAAACTGCTTTTATTGCTAGTTTTGGTCTCAATCAAATTGGAGAATTTTCCTTTGTCTTAGCAGTGGTTGGCTTTGAGTTAGGATTTATCACTAGGGATCAGTATCTACTCCTGGTGGGAACCACAGCCATTACCCTAGTCCTGACACCCATGTGGCTGAGATGGTCTCCCCGAATAGCAGAACACCTGGTAAATCTGCCGTTTCTGAAAAACTACCTGCGTCAGTTTCGGGGCACTAAAGCTTTGTCAATTCCAGAAACGATTTGTAATCATGTGGTAGTGGCTGGCTATGGACGAGTGGGGCGAGTACTGGTCAACATCCTGCGCAATCAAGGGCATGAGGTACTAGTGATTGAAAATAGCGAAGCTGCTATTCAACGATTAAGACATGAGAAAATACCCTATATGTTTGGGGATGCTCACTCGGAACTGGTCTTAGAAAAAGCCCATCTAGAAAAAGCTAAAGCCCTAGCTATTGCCCTACCCGATCCTGGCAGTACCCGCTTGTTGCTCAAACGTGCCCTCAAGTTTGCCCCAGGACTAGATATTGTGGCTCGTTCTCACAAAAATAGCGAAATTGACCTACTCACCCAGTTAGGGGCGCGGGAAGTAGTGCAACCGGAATTTGAGGCAGCATTGGAAATGGGAGCCCATGTGCTAGTAGCACTGGGAGAAACCCAAGGTATGATTCAGTCGGTGATCAATCGGATTCACCAAGACCGCTATTTGAGTGTACGACCTGAACAAGCTACCTATTCAAAACAGCAAGACATCACTGATGTTGCTGAAGAACTCCACAGTGAGTGGGTGACCTTGAGTCAAACTTCCCGTCTAGATTGGGTAACTCTGGCAGCAGCAGATATCCGTAACGTGACTGGGGTAACAGTTTTGACAATTCAACAAGGTAATGATATTGTCCACTACCCACAAGGTAAGATGACGTTGCGTTCAGGGGATCGATTGCTAGTTGTTGGGGAACCGGAAGAATTAGCAGTGTTTCGAGACTGGATCGAAAGTCGCAGTTTCCTTAGTGAGGGATCTAAGCATTGGGTAACTTTGGTAGAGAATTCAAGTTTGGTCGGTATGAAGCCAATTGATCTCCAGCATCAATACAATGTCATGGTTCAGGCGTTGCGTAGACAAGGGAAACTATATAATCCGGTGGATGAAGCTGGAGTATTGCAGGTGGGGGATTGTGTGTTGTTGTCTGGGGAATGGGATGGGGAATGGGATGAGGAGTGAATGATCTGGTGCGCGAACGCATACGCGCGAGAATCCCATCCTTCGAGCTCCGAATCCCCAGATTTCACATAAATCCATATAGCAAGCAAATGTTTGTCAAACTAATTCTTAAACTAACTAGACACTCTTCGCAAAATACTATATACTATATAATAGTGGCATTATGACAGTTGCTTCATCAGCAACTTAATAGCTGCGTGTGCTGTGGGCTGAGAAGTAGGTTCGAGGCAAGACAATATACACAGCATACCAGGTGTTTTTTTTGGCATCAGGGCTAAAGTAGGTCAAAGACAGTTAGGTTTAAACAACTCCAATCAGTTCTTGGGTCTGCTTTAGGTCAATCAGTGCTTACACTTTCGTGGATCAAGGGATACTGAGTGATTAACAACTTAAGTCCCAGCGAAGTCAGGCGAGTTTAATAGCCTTTTCTGACCAGTAAACGCAATTGAACGAGAATCTAGCTCGACCCTCATGCCGAGCTAGATAAAGGTGGGCTCTCTGCTTATTTTTTGAGGAGAGGTTTATCCACTATAAATAGTGACCAGGTTTATAATGACCAGGTTTGTGGCACAAAGGGAATTCAGGTTCTTGAATATCCCTGCTGCCAGACTGCTGCAATGTCTACAAAGGAGAAACCAGTGTCTGTCGGTATCCTCGGTACCAAACTCGGTATGACCCAAGTGTTCGATGATGAAGGAAGAGCGATTCCTGTAACCGTCGTAAAAGCTGGGCCATGCACTGTGACCCAAATAAAAACCAACCAGACAGATGGCTACAATGCCATTCAAATTGGTTATGACCAAGTTAAGCCTAAAGCAATTAATAAGCCTGAAATAGGACACTTGGCTAAATCTAGCGCCCCACCCTTACGCCACCTACGTGAGTACCGCGTGGATGATACCAGTAATTTTGAACTGGGTCAGCCAGTCAATACCGATATGTTCAGTATTGGTCAAATTGTCGATGTCAGCGGTAAAAGCATTGGTCGCGGGTTTGCGGGTTATCAGAAACGTCACAACTTCAGGCGAGGACCGATGGCTCATGGTTCCAAAAACCACCGCCTCCCAGGTTCCACTGGAGCAGGGACAACCCCTGGTCGTACCTATCCAGGTAAGAAAATGGCTGGTCGTTACGGCGGTACCAAGGTGACAATTCGCAAACTTGAAGTAGTCAAGATAGATGCAGAGCGCAATTTGCTAGTGATTAAAGGTGCAGTTCCTGGTAAACCAGGGACACTCTTGAGCATTGCACCCACTAATAAAGTCGGACGTTAGTCACAAGGAAAAAGCAATTAGCTCCCTCATCATTAGGTGTAAGCCTGATGTATATGTAACTGTTTATTTTAAAACTAGCACCCCCTGAGTGCTTAAAAGCTAAAAGCTAATTGCTAAATGCTTGGTCCCTAAGAAGGAGAGAACAAATGGTAGATTGTTCAGTGCGAAACTGGCAAGGGGAAGAAGTAGGGCAGGCAACACTCCAGATGCGAGTTGCCAAAGAAGAAAACGCTGCCCACATTGTTCACCGGTCACTGGTTAGACAAATGGCCAATGCTCGTCAAGGCAATGCTTGTACAAAAACTCGTTCCGAAGTTAGAGGTGGAGGACGCAAACCTTGGCGACAAAAGGGAACCGGTCGTGCTCGTGCTGGTTCTAATCGTTCACCCCTATGGCGTGGTGGTGGTGTGATCTTTGGTCCGAAACCCAGAGACTATAGCCAGAAAATGAACCGCAAAGAGCGTCGCTTGGCTCTAAGAACAGCGTTTATGAGTCGAGCAGAGGATTTGATTGTGGTAGAGGAATTTGTTGAACAACTACCACGACCCAAGACCAAGGATGTGGTGGCAGCAATTGATCGGTGGGGAATTAAGCCTGAGTCAAAAGTTCTCCTAATCCTAGCTCAGCCAGAAGAAAAGGTTTATTTGTCAGTCCGTAACCTAGCAACTGTCAAGTTGATTTATGCCACCAACTTGAATATCTATGATATCCTTGACGCTGATAAAATCGTGACCACTAACACAGCTCTTGCCAAAATTCAGGAGGTTTACAATGACGGAGTATAACCCCCGTGACCTTGCTGATTTGGTGATTCGCCCAATTGTGACTGAAAAGGCGACCCTACTGATGGAGCAAAACAAGTATGTCTTTGATGTGATTATCAAAGCGACAAAGCCACAAATTAGAGCCGCGATTGAAAGTCTTTTTGAAGTGAAAGTGGTGGCAGTAAATACCCTACGTCCGCCACGTAAAAAGCGTCGAGTGGGAAAATTTGTAGGTTACAAAACCCAGTACAAACGGGCGATTGTTACCCTAGCTCCAGGAGATTCGATTACTCTATTCCCAGACGTATAAAACTGGCTAATTGCTAATTACTAATTCTTAATTTGGTTAATTGCCAATTGGTAGATTGTCAATTGTCAAGACAAACTAGTCAAGACAAACTAGTCAAGACAAAATAAGTAAAAAATACTTGTTATGGGCATCCGTAGCTATAGACCATACACCCCAGGCACTCGTCAGGGTACTGTCTCAGACTTCGCTGAGATTACTCGGACTGAGCCAGAAAAATCCCTAACCAAGTCTAAGCATCGTAAAAAAGGTCGCAATAATCGCGGTATCATTACCTGTCGCCATCGCGGTGGCGGACATAAGCGTCTATACAGGGTAATTGACTTCCGCCGGGATAAGCACAATATTCCCGCAAAAGTGGCAGCAATTGAGTATGACCCCAATCGGAATGCTAGGATTGCGCTGCTCTACTATCAAGATGGTGAAAAGCGATATATCCTGCATCCTGTGGGTTTGGAAGTGGGGTCTTCCATTATATCTGGGCCTGACTCTCCCATCGAAATAGGCAATGCCTTGCCCCTAAAGGATATTCCCTTAGGCACCAACGTGCATAACGTTGAACTGATCCCAGGCCGAGGAGCACAGATTGTTCGTGCTGCCGGGGCAACTGCTCAAGTGCAAGCTAAAGAAGGTGACTATGTCACCCTAAAGCTGCCCTCTAGTGAAGTCAGGATGTTGCGTAAAGAATGCTATGCAACTATTGGACAGGTCGGTAATGTTGAAGCCAGAAACTTGAGTTTAGGTAAAGCTGGTCGCAATCGACATAGAGGCCGTCGTCCCCAAGTACGGGGAAGTGTAATGAACCCGGTAGATCACCCCCATGGTGGTGGTGAGGGTAGAGCTCCTATTGGTAGAAGTGGTCCAGTGACCCCCTGGGGTAAACCAGCCTTGGGAGCCAAAACTCGTAAGGTCAAAAAGCAAAGTAGTTCTTTAATTGTCCGGCGTAGGCGGAAATCCTCTAAGCGAGGGCGCGGTGGTCGCGATTCTTAAGGAGTTGAACGTTAAAGTTAGCAGGTTAAACGTTGTAACTAGCAACTACTAACTACCAAGAACGCAACTATTAACTACCAACTAATAACTAAAAACTAACGAGCGTTGAATTATGGGTCGTTCATTAAAAAAAGGTCCTTTTATAGCCGATAGTCTTCTGACTAAGATTGAAACTTTGAATGCTAAAGGCGAAAAACAGGTGATTAAAACCTGGTCAAGAGCCTCGACCATTGTGCCCCAGATGGTTGGTCACACCATTGCCGTTCATAACGGGCGGACACATGTACCAGTTTTTATCAATGAGCAGATGGTAGGTCATAAGCTGGGCGAATTTGCCCCGACTCGAACATTTCGGGGACATGTTAAGGATGGTAAGGCCCGTCGTTAAAGTGATTAGTTCAGTAGTTAGTAGCTATAAAGAAAGCAAATGATGGAACGATGGCGATAGACACTACAGCAGAAACTAAAGCGATCGCACGCTACATTCGGATGTCTCCAAGTAAAGTGAGGCGAGTACTTGACCAAATTCGGGGGCGTTCCTATCGGGAAGCTCTGATCATTCTGGAATTCATGCCCTACCGGGCTTGTCAACCAGTCTTGAAAGTACTACGCTCCGCTGTTGCCAATGCTGAACACAATGCAGGGATTGACCCAGCTAGCTTATACATCACTAAAGCTTTTGCGGATATGGGACCAAGCTTGAAGCGGTATCGACCAAGAGCTCAAGGTCGTGCTTATCAGATTCGCAAGCCAACCTGTCATATCACGGTGGCTGTTTCTCCAGAAGTAGATGAATAGTTAGTGAGTTGATTGAGCATTACCAAGGGTGAACACCAATAGCGCTATGGCTCGATAATAGGGAAAGAAAAGAACAGTGGGACAGAAAATACATCCAATTGGTTTTAGGCTAGGTATCACGCAAGAGCATCGCTCTCGCTGGTTTGCCGACTCAAAGCGTTATCCGCTTCTGTTGCAGGAAGATTACCAAATCCGACAATATGTTGACAAAAACCTCAATAATGCTGGAATTTCCGACATCCGGATTGAGCGCAAAGCTGACCAGATTGATTTAGAAATTCATACAGCTCGACCTGGGGTAGTTGTTGGTCGTGGTGGAAGTGGTATTGAGTCTTTGCGTGTCGGTCTGCAAAAAGCCCTGGGCAACAATCGTCAGATTCGCATCAATGTCGTGGAAGTATCACGGGTGGATGCAGATGCTACCCTAATTGCCGAGTACATTGCCCAACAGCTAGAGCGCAGAGTTTCCTTCAGACGAGTGGTTCGTCAAGCAATTCAGCGGGCTCAGCGGGCTGATGTCCAAGGCATTAAAGTTCAGGTAGGTGGTCGGTTAAATGGAGCTGAAATTGCTCGAACCGAGTGGACTCGTGAAGGACGAGTGCCCCTCCATACCCTCCGGGCAAATATTGACTATTCCTACAAAACAGCCCAAACCATTTATGGAATTTTGGGCATTAAAGTTTGGGTGTTCAAAGGTGAAGTGATTCCTGGTCAAGAAGAAAAGCCTACCCCTAACACAGCTCAACCTCGTCGCCGTCAGCCAAAACGCCGCCAGCAGTTTGAAGACCGCTCAAATGACTAGTCATGACTCACTAGTATTTTGAAAATTGCTTGCTTGTTAATTGTCAGTTTTCAATTTTCGATTTTCAATTAACAAAGAACAAATTATGTTAAGTCCAAAAAGAACAAAATATCGCAAACAGCACCGGGGACGAATGAAGGGTATGGCCACTCGTGGCAGTACCATTAACTTTGGTGATTATGCCCTACAAGCCACAGAACCAGCTTGGATTACCTCCCGCCAAATCGAAGCTGGTCGTCGGGCTATGACCCGCTACGTTCGTCGTGGTGGAAAAATCTGGATTCGAATTTTCCCAGATAAACCAGTCACCATGCGTCCCGCAGAAACTCGTATGGGTTCTGGAAAAGGTTCCCCAGAGTTTTGGGTAGCAGTAGTTAAACCAGGTCGGATTATCTATGAAATCGCTGGGGTAAGCGAAGAGGTTGCTCGGGAAGCCATGCGTCTGGCTGCTAACAAATTTCCCATTAAATTGAAGTTCATTTCTCGTGAAGGGGAAAAGGTATAAGCTATGGCTCTGCCCAAGATAGAAGATGCTAGAAGTCTGAGCGATGCCGAACTAGAACAGGAAATCTTAGCAGCTAAGCGTCAGTTGTTTGACTTGCGTCTGCAAAAGGCAACCAAACGCTTAGAAAAACCTCACCAGTTTAAGCATCTTAAGCACCGAATCGCTCAGCTAATGACAGTAGAACGAGAACGCCAACTCGCTAAACAGAAAGAATCAACAGATACCTCACAAAGTGATACCCCACAATCAGAACAAAGTGATACTCCACAATCAGAATCAGAAGCATAAGGAATAGTATGGCAGCAAAAGAGAGAGTTGGCCTAGTGGTCAGCGACAAAATGGACAAAACTGTGGTGGTGGCTATTGAAAATAGGTCTCCCCACCCAAAGTACGGCAAAATTGTTGTGCGTACCAAGCGATACAAAGCTCATGATGAGGAAAATAAATGTAAAGAAGGCGATCGCGTTCGGATTAGAGAAACACGACCACTGAGTCGTACCAAACGCTGGATGGTTGCTGAAATCGTCAGTAGTTCCTCAAAATAGCGAGTTAACCCTAGTCGATATGGGTTATCCACGACCTACAAATGTGCGTGAGATCTCGGAATAAAATCCTTTCGGAATTGGAAACAAACCCAAGGTTTAACTCATAACTCGTTTAACTCATAACTGATTACTCTATTAGAGGAGGAACACTGATGATTCAACAAGAGAGCTACCTAAACGTTGCTGACAACAGTGGAGCCAGAAAAATAATGTGCATCCGCGTTATTGGTGCAGGAAATCGGCGCTACGGTGGTGTGGGTGATGTAATTATTGGTGTGGTCAAGGATGCCATTCCAAATATGGGGGTCAAAAAGTCAGATGTAGTTAGGGCTGTGATTGTACGCACCCGCAAGGGGCTACGTCGGGAAAGCGGTATGAGTATTCGCTTTGATGACAACGCAGCAGTAATCATAAACCCAGATGGCAATCCCAGAGGTACCCGCGTTTTTGGCCCTGTAGCCCGGGAACTGCGAGAGAAAAACTTCACAAAAATTATATCCCTTGCTCCGGAGGTACTCTGATGGTAGGTACAAGCAAGAAGGCACAAAATGATACCCCATTACGCTACAAAATGCACGTTAAAAAGGGCGACACGGTACAAGTGATTGCCGGTCGAGATAAAGGCAAAATTGGAGAAATTTTGCGTACGCTACCCAAAATTAGCAAGGTAGTAGTCAAAGGAGTTAACGTCAAAACTAAGCATGTCAAGCCTCAACAGGAAGGTGAAAAAGGTCAAATTGCTACGTTTGAATCTCCAATCCATAGCTCCAACGTTATGCTTTACTCGAATAAAGAAAAAATTGCTAGCCGCATCTGCTATACCTTTACCGACGATGGTCGTAAGGTACGGATGCTCAAAAAAACTGGTGAGATTATTGACTAATTAGTCCCTAGTGCTTAATCCTTAGTCCTCAGTAATCAAAAAAGTAACAAAAAAATTACTCTTGGCAGTTACTAATGGCTAATGGTCAATGACCAATGACTAATAACTAATGACAATTGCCCTGACCAAGCCCAGGGAAATCAAAGGAAAAAAACTATGACAAAAGGGTTAAAAATCCTATACCAGGAGACAATAGTCCCCAAATTAAAAGAACAATTCGGTTACAAAAACATTCATCAAGTACCGAAATTAGTCAAAGTTAGTCTTAACCGAGGATTAGGAGAGGCATCTCAAAATGCCAAGGCTCTGGAATCGTCGGTAAGCGAAATTGCCATCATCACCGGTCAAAAACCGGTGGTCACACGAGCAAAACAAGCGATCGCGGGTTTTAAAATCCGTGCCGGGATGCCTGTTGGTGTCACGGTTACCCTCCGTTCAGAGCGTATGTACTCCTTTCTAGAGCGGCTAATTAACTTAGCCCTACCAAGAATTCGGGACTTTCGGGGTCTTAGCCCTAGAAGCTTTGACGGTCGTGGTAACTACACTCTTGGGGTGCGAGAGCAACTCATTTTTCCAGAAGTAGACTACGACAGTATCGATCAGATTCGTGGTATGGATATTACCATAGTCACCACTGCCAAAACTGACGAAGAAGGTCGCGCCTTACTCAAAGAGATGGGAATGCCTTTCCGGGATAAATAAGCCTGTAATCATAGGAAGGAACAATGCCGGCAAACGACACAATTGCAGATATGCTGACCCGCATTAGAAATGCCTGCTTGGTTCGGCATCAAACAACAAATATACAATCAACTAAAATGACCCGGGCGATTGCCCAAGTACTCAAAGAAGAAGGCTTTATTACTGATTTTGAGGAAGCAGGCGAAGGGGTCAAAAGATACTTAGTTGTTTCCCTAAAATACAAGGGCAACAATCGCAAACCAATTATCAGAGCCCTGAAGCGGGTGAGTAAACCTGGATTGCGAGTTTACTCCAACCGTAAAGAACTGCCAAGAGTCTTGGGAGGCATTGGGATTGCTATTATCTCTACTTCTAATGGCATCATGACCGACAGGGAAGCAAGGCGTCGGGGAATTGGTGGTGAAGTTCTGTGTTACGTATGGTAAAGGATGAAGCATGAAGGATGAAGGGTCTACTAAGAGCCGTCAGCTGACTCGCTAATTAAAAATCTAGGCTTGCCAGCTATCAGCTGAAAGCCCCTGTAGATTAGAGCATCAGTTCGAACAATAATCAGCTCAGTATATGCATGCACGATCCGATAACAACCTAGGATTGATCGGATTAGCTGATTAACCAATTCATGACTACCGTTCATACTTCATACTTCATACTTTATATTTCATACTTCTTTAGTTAGGAGGATAATTTTATGTCACGTATTGGCAAGCGCCCTATACCAATTCCCAGTAAAGTTACTGTAACAATAGACGGTCAACAGGTGAAGGTCAAAGGTTCCAAAGGTGAACTGGATTGGGTTTTGCCAGATACAATTAAAGCTGAGCAAGTTGGTGAAACTGTAGAGGTTTCCCGGCGCGAAGAAACCCGAACCGCCCGTGAAAGTCATGGTTTGTCTCGCACTCTGGTGGCCAACATGATTGAGGGAGTCTCCAAAGGGTTTGAAAAACGTTTGGACATTCAGGGAGTCGGTTATCGAGCTCAAGTTAAAGGTCGAAATCTAATTTTAAACGTTGGTTACAGCCAGCCAGTGGAGATCGTTCCTCCTGAGGGGATTGAAGTCAAAGTTGAAAACAACACCAACGTCATTGTTAGTGGCATCAACAAAGAAGTTGTAGGCAACACAGCTGCAAAAATTCGTGCAGTTCGACCCCCAGAAGTCTATAAAGGTAAAGGCATTCGATATGCCGGTGAAATAGTCAGACGTAAAGCTGGTAAAGCAGGTAAGAAGTAAACTATGAAACTTACTCGAAAAGAATCTATACGACACAGACATAGGCGGGTACGCCGGAAAGTCAGTGGTACTGCTGAACGCCCAAGATTAGCTGTATTTCGCTCTAATGAGCACATTTATGTGCAAGTTATCGATGACAATCAGCAACATACCATAGTGGCAGCTTCAACGTTAGAACCAGCTCTAAGATCTGAACTCAAATCTGGAGCCACCTGTGAAGCATCAGCTAAAGTGGGTCAGTTGGTTGCCCAACGAGCACTAGAAAAAGGTCTCAAGAAAGTGGTCTTTGACCGTGGGGGCTACCTATATCATGGTCGTGTCAAAGCTTTAGCAGAAGCTGCTCGTGAAGCAGGACTAGATTTTTAGTAAATACTGGTTGAAAATTGAAAACTTAAAATTTCAATCAACAGTTAAAAATTAGCAACAATAAATTAGCTAATCTTTGAGTAATTACTATCATGATTTAATCTATAGCGAACTATGGCAAATCGTAGAAAAAGCAACCGCTCTAAAGAAAAAGACAGTAATTGGCAAGAGCGGGTTATCCAAATCCGCCGCGTTAGTAAGGTGGTCAAAGGGGGCAAAAAATTGAGCTTCCGCGCCATCGTAGTTGTAGGTAATGAAAAAGGTCAGGTGGGGGTTGGTGTAGGCAAAGCCAGTGATGTAATTGGTGCTGTCCGTAAAGGAGTTGCTGATGCCAAAAAGCAACTCATTGATGTACCCTTAACCAAAACTAGTTCTATTCCTCACCCATCTAGAGGTAGGGCTGTGGGAGCCAAAGTGATCATGCGACCTGCTGCTCCCGGAACTGGTGTGATTGCTGGTGGTGCTGTGCGCACAGTACTTGAGTTAGCTGGAGTGAAAAATGTCTTAGCTAAACAGCTTGGTTCCAATAACCCCCTCAATAATGCTAGAGCAGCAATCAACTCTCTTGATTCCCTGCGCACATTTTCAGAGGTGGCTCAAGAACGAGACATTCCCCTTGAACAAATCTATGCATAGATTAAAAACCAGCTAGGTAGAAATAAGAGTAATATGCTCAAGGTTGACGGTTTAGCGTCAGCCGTCAATCTTCAAAAAAAAATTTTTATCCTTAACAAAAAACA
>NZ_JAAHHS010000120.1 GCF_010692395.1 Moorena sp. SIO3H5 | reverse complement strand
AGCTGTCTTGCGGAAGATGATGCCATTACTAGCATTTCTCCCCGCCTTACCTCTGGTGCTGGTATCCGAGTATTTCGGGGTAAGTCAGACTGCTATGTTAGCACTAATGACTTATCCTTTTCGGGGCTAAAAGCGGCTTTGGAGAAAGCCCTGTCGATTCAAGGGCTGGAATTACCTACCCCTAATGCCTTTATCCCAGAAACTAACCTGGAACTGTTGCGGGATTACGCTACTGCTAGAGGCAAAGACAGTTGGCTAACCGGTTGCAGTTCCATGGCAGAAATGGGAGAAGTACTCCTGGATGCAAATGGGGCACTCCAGCGCAAGGCTAGCCATGTCCAATCCCGACGGGCTGTTTATTTCCGGGATTGGCAGGAAGTTCTGGTAGCAGCTAGTGATGGCACCTTTGCCAGAGATATTCGTTTAACTCAGTCTGTGGGATATAACTTGCTATGTGCTGATGGCGACCATCGCTCTTCGATTGGCAAGCGTGCTGGTAGTACCGGTAACCCAGAGTTTCTAAGAGCCTGGGATTATAATGGTACTGCTGAGGAAGTTGCTGAATCTGCTGGTAAGATGCTCTATGCGGATTACGTAGAGTCTGGTACTTACCCGATTATCATGGCGAATTCCTTTGGTGGGGTAATTTTCCATGAAGCCTGTGGACACCTGTTGGAAACGACCCAGATTGAGCGGAAAACTACTCCGTTTGCTGACAAAAAAGGCGAGAAGATTGCTAACGAAAGCCTCACCGCTTGGGATGAAGGGTTATCTGACAATGCCTTTGGAACCATTGATATGGATGATGAGGGCATGCCAGCCCAAAGAACTCTGTTGATTGAAAATGGCATACTGAAGAATTTTATCGCCGACCGGGCAGGGTCTCAGCTGACTGGACACCCCAGAACAGGTAGTGGCCGCCGTCAGAATTATGCCTATGCTGCTGCTTCACGGATGCGCAATACCTACATTGCTCCTGGTGATTACGAGGTAGAGGATTTATTTACTTCTATCGATAAAGGTATTTACTGCAAGCGCATGGGCGGTGGTAGTGTTGGTGCTACTGGGGAATTTAACTTTGGTGTCGATGAAGCCTATTTGATTGAAAATGGCAAAATCACTAAACCGCTGAAAGGGGCAATTCTGATTGGGGAAGCTAAGGAAATTATGAATAAAATTTCCATGTGTTCCAAAGACTTAGGATTAGCCGCTGGTTTCTGTGGTTCCATTAGCGGCAGTGTTTATGTCACCGTCGGTCAGCCTCATATCAAGGTAGATTCGATTACGGTTGGTGGACGGTAAGTTACCCCAGCAGCCAGGCTTTGGGACTAGTGTTAGACTATCATCTCCGGTTGAAGACTTATCATTCTTGATTGTTAGTCAAGTTTAAATGAACAATTAACTAACAATTAAGGTGAATCCGAAGCGATTAACCGGATTTGATATCATGCCTCTTTTTTTTTGTTAATCAAAACATTCACAATCTAAACATAAGATGACCAAGATTAATGAGATAGCTGATTCGGCGATTGCGATCGCAAAACGCCTGGGAATTGAAAAATTCGATATTTATGGCTCTGCAGTGGATGAAGCTGGTGTTCAAGTAGACCAGGGTGAGCCAAAACAGGTTGAGGCATCTAATCGGTCTGGTGTAACTGTACGGGTTTGGAATCAAGACCAGAAAGTAGGCATTACTTCAACTACCGATACCAACCCAACTGGGTTGGAACTAGCCTTAAAAACCGCTTATGAGGCAAGTAGTTTTGGAGTGAAGGAAAACGCCCCAGACTTTAGCCCTGAGTCAACAGTATCGATTCCAGATATTCCCAATAATCAAGTGCCTCCACAGCCAGTATCCAAATTAGTAGAAACCCTACTGGATTCAGAGAAAAAGTTACTGGACGCTCACTCAGCTATTGCCGGAGTTCCTTACAATGGACTATCTCAACGGGATGTTGAGCGCTTTTATCTCAATAGTGATGGGGCATTGCGCCAGCAAGCTAGCTCCTCGGCTTCCATTTATCTTTATACCAAAACTGAGGAAGAAGGGAAAAAGCCCCGTAGTGCTGGTGCCTATAAGATTAGTCAAGGTTTAGAAACTCTGGATATTCAGACTTGTCTCCAAGAAGCTGCTGAGAAAACCATCAGTCACTTGAATTATGAGAAAGTTAAGTCCGGGAAATATCGAGTAGTGTTCTCTCCCGAAGCTTTCCTAAGTTTACTGAATGCTTTTTCTAATTTATTTAATGCTCAGAATATTCTAGACAAGCAAAGCCTCTCGACTCCAGAGTCTCTAGGTACACCAATTGCTTCTCCTCTGCTTTCTGTCTGTGATGATGAGCTACATCAAGAGAATGTGGCACCGGTCTATTTTGATGGAGAAGGAACACCTACTCGTCGAGTACCGATAATTACAGAAGGGGTGTTAAGCAGTTTTCTGCACAGTGCTGGCACCGCGAAACGCCTGAATGCTCAACCAACAGGTCATGCCAATATTGGGGCAAAAGTTACAGTTAGCCCTAATTTCTATCATGTTTTTCCTGGTCAATCTGCTGAACAAGAGTACAGCTTAGACCAAGCTGAAAATGTGATTTGGATTGATGAGGTAAATGCGCTTCATGCGGGAGTTAAAGCACTCGAAGGTTCCTTTTCTCTACCCTTTGATGGTTGGATGGTGAATAAGGGAGAATTAACTAGTATTGATTCCGCAACGGTAGCCGGAGATTTTCGGGAACTGCTGAAATCGATTATTTATGTGGAAAAAGAGGCTGAGTTGACCTCTGGTGGAGTCTGTCCAAAAATCTGGGTTGATGGTTTGTCCATTACTGGGGATTGAGGATTTAAGGTTCTCTGTCAGAATGCAGAATGTAGAATGCAGAATGTAGAATTCTAAATTCGCGCATTCTACATTCTTAATTTAAAAATGTTGTTCGCCTTTGGGGTTACCGTAGGGTAGGTTGAAGGTTGATTGATAAAACTGAAAAGTTAGTAAGCTTTTTAAGCATTCAGCTATCAGCTGAATGCTTCTTTTATAGAAGTCTAAGTAAAGGTTAAGACATATTTCTGTTCCCCGTTCCCTGTTCCCCATTCCCTGTTCCCTATTCCCTGTTCCCTGTTCCCTATTCCCTACAGCTTACCACTCTACGTATAAAATGTTATCCATCCACGGCAGCTTGACAACTCGTATGCTCCAAGGAATTCTATCTAGTAAAATATCGTAAGTTTCACGTTCAACCTGTAGCAGCCAACTACCATCACGAATTCTCACAATACCGTTTCTCTGCAAAAAAGCTCTTCTAAATCCTTCTATTGATGTATTTTTCAAAATAGACCAATTTTGAATCACAGCAGATAACAAGTTTTCACATTCTTCTCGTTCTTGTTCGGTGATTTCTAAATTGGTGTCTATAGGTTCTAATAACTCTATACCGCATAGTATTTTATTAATAGGTAAACTGTGTTCTGGTATTTCTGTTGAGTTATCAACTAAATACTGGAGTAAAAGGGCTGCTCGTTCAGCAGATGTGGTATTAATAAAAATCTTATCTTGTACCAGTCCTATTTTGACAAAGAAGCGAGTCAGAAATGGCCATAGCAAAATTAATCCTGCATTGTAAATGTAGATTTCATCAGAGTCACTAAAACTATTAACAGTATCTGGAAGCCTGGTTTGATTATAATTGAGTTCTTGTTGGATGTTGAATTTAAGAGTTTCAAGACTTTTCTGTAGTTGTTTGAAGCGTGTAATCAGCTCTGATGACCTTTGGGCTTGGGCAGGATTATTGATTGCATTTCGTAATATTTCTATTTCAGTCTTAAGTTGATTAATTTGCTGTTTATGTTGGGGGAATATCTGGCTATTTAAATCAAGGTGTTGCAATTCCATTAATAGGTGTTCCAGTTGTTCCCTTTCTTTAATCAACTGTGTATATTGACTAGGGATTTGGATTCTATCTAAGATTTCTGGAAGTGTGCTTTTCAATCCTTTTCTTGCTCTAACTAGATGCTCTATCTTGGCAACAATACTATTGATAAAATCAGGATAGTTAATCCGATTACTGCTGGCAATATGTAAGAAATTGTCTTGGACTAACTTGAGCTTATCTACTTTAGTCTTACTCTCTGAGGAAATACTCAAAAGTATTCCTTGCCATATCTCCAATCTCAATTTGGCTGCCGGAATATTTCTGGTCTGCTCTAGCTCTTCCAAGACCGGTTTTATGTCTGTATTATAGTCGGCAATAAACTGGACTGAATCCCCAGTAAATAATCCGGCTATTTTTAGGAGTGTTGCATCGGAAAATTGGTAAATAAGGCGCTGCAAGTGCTTGGGATTTTTTAGACTTTGCTGAACCAGAGACTTTACCTGATTTGGGGAATTTGTGATCAAGCGATCGCAATAGTCTTCTAGCTCTTGTTTGCTGAGGTTTTCCGGGAGTATACCGGTTTGGATAAAGTCGCTAAAAATTTCTAGTTGTGACGCTCTTGCTTCTGCTCTAATCAACTGTCTATCTTGGTTAGGGATTTGGATTCTATCTAAGATTTCTGGAAGTGTGCTTTTAAATCCTTTTCCTGCTCTGACTAGATGCTCTATCTTAGCAACAAGATTAGTTAACAACTCAGGATAGTTAATATTATTACTGCTGGCAATATGTAAGAAATTGTCTTGGATTAACTTGAATTTATCTACTTGAGTATTACTCTCTGAGGAGATACTGAAAAGTATTCCTTGCCATATTTCCAATCTCAATTTGGCTTCCGGAATATTTTTCGTCTGCTCTAGCTGTGCCAAGACCGGTTTTATGTCTGTATTATAGTCGGCAATAAACGGGACTAAATCCCCAGTAAACAATCCGGCTATTTTTAGGAGTGTTGAATCCGAAAATTGGAAAATCAGGCGCTGCAATTGCTTGGTATTCTTTAAGCTTTGCTGAACAATAGACTTGACCTGATTTGGCGAATTGGTGATCAAGTGATCGCAATAGTCTTCTAGCTCTTGTTTGCTTAAATTTTCGGGGAGTATACCGGTTTGGATAAAGTCGTTAAAAATCTCTAGTTGTGAAGCTCTTGCTTCTGCTCTAATCAACTGTGTCTCTTGGCTAGGGATTTGGATTCTATCTAAGATTTCTGGAAGTGTGCTTTTAAATTCTTTTCCTGCTCTGACTAGATGCTCTATCTTGGCAACAATATTCTTTAAAAACTCAGAATAGTTAATCCGATTACTGGTGGCAATATGTAATAAATTTTCTTCGACTAACTTGAACTTATCTATTTGATTATTACTATCTGAAGAGAAGCTGAGCAATAATCCTTGCCATATCTCTAATCGCAATTTAGCTGCCGGAATATTTCTGGTCTGCTCTAGCTGTGCCAAGACCGATTTTATGTCTGTATTATAGTCGGCAATAAACTGGACTGAATCCCCAGTAAACAATCCGGATATTTTTAGGAGTGTTGAATCCGAAAATTGGTAAATAAGGCGCTGCAAGTGCTTGGGATTCTTTAAGCTTTGCTCAACAATAGACTTGACCTGATTTGGGGAATTGGTGATCAGGCGATCGCAATATTGTTCTAGCTCTTGTTTGCTTAAGTTTTCTGCCCACCAGGGTAGCATCCCTGTTTGGATAAAGTAGCTAAAAACCTCTAGTTGTAAAGCTCTTTTACTAGCAATCTCTGATTTGCCAATTTGATCAGATAGTCTTTGATAGCGAGTTGCACTTACAGAGGTAAATTTATTTACTTCTAGATTTTCCCCCGTCTCTCCCTCTGTTCTACGAAGCAGTGGTGAAGACTTACCCAACTCAGTATTAGGTTGTGGAGGAGTTGAAAAACTGGAATTTGACAGACTAATTTGTTCTTCTAATTGCTGTTGAATTTGTGCTATAATTTTGTCAATCAATTCCTGTTCTAGATTATTAATATCGATATTGCCTAGGTCTATTTCTAGGGTATTAATTCGATGTATTGTATCTAAATCGCTGAACTGATTAAACAAGTTATCAATCAGGGGGAGGACTTTATGGCGATATAGTCTACTTACCTCATTTTGCAGTTCAAAAGCACCTTGCTGTGAACTTAAATTAAGTTCTATAATCTGTTTTTTGATAATATGTCGTTGTTGGTTCACTTCCAAAGGCTTTAACAAATAACTTTAAAATCTGTGCCGATAGTCATATATCCTAAAACCTTACATGGTGGATTTGAAATACTACCATTTACCAAAAAATTTATCAGGTTATTAGTTGAATTTTTATCCATTTTTGTATTTAGCCAGAGCTGGTAGACATTTTCAAATTTTATCATATTAGATTTATCTAACCAGTGGCAATAAGGGGTTATATGGGCGGGGATTTCGGCAATGATAATGTTATCAATTAGTTGTTTAAAGTTTTCTTTTTTAAAGGGAGGTAGCCAATTGGGGAATACAAAACTGATTTGGAAAGAGTAAGGATCTATCGGGTGATCTAGGTGATCTAATTGTACCCATTTTCCTGTTTCTGATTCTCCTTCTTCTAATTCTACAAATTCCGTTGCTATTTTTATATCGAATGTATTTGTTTTAACATTGGTAACGGAATAAATACCATTGTAATTACGTGTATCAAATATTTTTATTCGTTCATTGTTTGAAAGTCCGTGTTTATCAGACACACAAGTTACTATTGTGTTTGAATCGGTGTTTGATTTAAATTCCGAAATTTTATAACCAAATTTAAACAAATAAGAATCGTTACTGCTGCGAGGACGAAGTAAAATGTGTTCGACTATATGGAATCCTTCGGTTTCATCCGATTCATTGCAGAGAGCCAAAGTTTTTCGATGGTAAGGAATTCCTAGTAAACTACAAATTCTTTGTTTTAGTCCCGATACGTTTTCTGTATCCCAAACGTGACTGGAATCAGTGTAATTAAATGCTTTACCCCTTCCGGCACTGATTTGGGGATAGTTCTGTAAGAAATTAATTTTATCATCAATCAGCTTTTCCTCCAGAATTGATTCATATAAAAGTAAGGAATAATCAGTAAATTTTTCACAAAACTGTGCCATTAAATGATCCAGGAAACGGTTTCTTCTTATCTTACTAATCTCAGTCGATTGACCATCTGGTGAAGTTTTATCTGTATTTAGGATTTCTGCTGCACCTGGAACCATTGAAAGTTCCTGGAAAAAGTAGGTTGTCTTGTTCTTAGTTTGAAAAGAGAATAAATCTTTAGTGTGTTCTAATTGAGCAAAATAGTTAGCTAAAAGTTGGTCAAAAAACATTAAATAAGCTTGTAGTTGCTTGGCTTGAGCCTTGCGTTTGGGGGATGCAGAAGCCGGTAAACCTATTTCTCCAATACCGTAAGTAGCAGGAAAATCATTTTGGATTGATTCATAGTCAGATAATTCTCGGTATTGTCCCACTGGGATGGGGAGATCTTTTATTTGTGTGGTTGATGGTGTTTTGGTGTTTTGCTGTTGTAAGGATTTCAGATGACTTTGAGCTTTAGCCAGGTTCGGATTGCACGGAATTTGTCCTTTATAAAAGGTAATGTTACTTGTCAAGCCATCTATATCTTTGAGTTGGGGTGTTAGATTAGGATCTAATGCTAACGCCAATTCTTCTGATTCAGATGAATTTTCGCTTGAAATAGTAATGCTTCCAACAGTTTTTATCCCTGGAATATCTGAAATAATCCGAATTAGGTCAGAAGTGCGCAGTTGGTCTTTCTTGATAAAACTATCAAGTTTTTCATCGTCAATGAAGCCATGTTCCAGGGGAAAACCATCAAAGATTGCTTCAGGATTTTTGCCTTGATCCAGTAGTTCTTTGAGAGTTAAAAATTCTAGGTGAGGAGAAATAAAATTATCTAAATCCAAATATATCTGTGCCATTAATTCATTCACATCAAATCCTTCTTCAATCTCAATCTCGGCTTTGATGGTGATTTCTTCAATGGGTAAAATTTCCACTGAAGCAAAATCTTCACACAGATTTCGATGCTGATTAAGTTTAGATTGTACTTTTTCGATGAGACTCCCTTCGTCAGAGACATTTTTGTCTTTTTCGATTAGTACCCGATAAAGTCCATTTAAGTTGACTGGCTGAGTGCGTTTAGAAGCTTCAAAAGTTAAGGTATGAAGAAGGGAATCGTAATAAATTGGGGTTTGTGAATTCTGAATTGGTTCTAACCATGCATTTTTAACACCATCGATGTCGATTAGCAGTTTGCGATAATCATTAATTGTGAGGGGATTAACGGTGAGGATTTCTCTGGCGGTGAAAAACTGCTTGTTGTTTTCTCCAGTTTTTTCTCCAGGAGCAGACGCAAGCAAGTCTTTCATCTCGAAGTCAAGGCGATAGCTTAAATCCGTGATGGCATAGCAGAGTTGTTCTAAGGTTGTAATGCCAGGATCGTGGGTATTGTAGTCTGTCCACAGTTTCCCCCCTAGGCGTTCGATGTGCTTGATTCCTTCTTGTCGCAATAAGGCAAAATTCATGCCAGGATGTTCTGGGGGAGCGTTGGAGATGGTAAGGTTTTCAGTCATGGTGATTGGGGAAAGATAGTTTATGCTTGTTTATTTCCACAAGATTTCTCTTAATTCTCAATTGCTTCCGTTTCTAAAACCTCCACCGTTTCTGGTTCAGATGCAGCACCATTAGGTTTAGTTAACTCTTCTTCCAATACCTGAATTGCTCCTTGGATGCGGAGTAAGGTTTCACTGATATTGGCTTGTTTGGCTTCTAAATCGGCGAGGACTTTTTGTCCTGATTCAAATTCTGCTTTGAGTTGGGTTAGGCGTTTTTTTAGTTGTTCTTTCATGTTACTTTCTTACTGATTTGTTTCAGTGCGAATTTCCCTGCTCGGATGGGTTAGGAGTGGGTTGGGAGGTTCTTAATCCAAGGCGATCGCACTGATGATTTCCTGTAAGCCTTTTATTGGTAAAATGCCATGACCACAAGTGTTCTTCCGCCACCGAAGCCATCTAGGCATGATGGGTTGCTAGTCCACCTTGCCACATTGTCGCCAACTTTCTTCGACTGGAGCTTAACGGTATGCTCACCTGTCCCAAGCGGCAAGACGACATTGCCATTCAAATTCACATTAGCATGATTAGAGCTATGGGCTTGAAAGTGCGAACCAGATTGGGGACAGCCATTACCGTCCACGACTAGCCTTGTTGCAACGAGATCACGACCTTTACAATTCCCCTCTGGTTGGACATTAATTGAATAGGTACAAAAAATTATTGCTTTTCTATCTAGGGTGAAAGTAACTGATGTATCGGAAACATCTTCCCACCCCGCGCATGTGATAGAAACATCAGTCTCTGGTTGGGCTGCCCATATTCCAGCCAAAACCCCGCCACCTTTTATTTTTCCTAACACATCCAGCTTTGCCTCTGGAGTATCCGTACCAATCCCCACATTGCCCTTTCCAGGCATTAAGGCAATATGATCGTGACAATGATTAGATGTTCCAATCTCCAGTGTCTTTGCCTCTGGTTCGCATCCTCCACGGTAATATCTGATCCAGGCAGCATCACCACAACTTAGTTGTATCGCTCCAGTTACAGTTAGGTTTTTTACTGAAAGCTCCTGACTCGCAGAACCAGAAAAACGTGTTTTTGTGTCTACATAGGTTTTAATTGCTTTCTGGGTTGGTATTGCACAATCGCTATTACCTTCGAGAGTACAATCACAAGAAAATTCATTCACCGCTACTCCCTGTTGTAGCTTGAGATTGCCCTTCACTTCTAGTTTTGCCCCTGGATTTGTCGTCCCAATCCCCACATTACCATCTTTGGTGACGTTGAATACATCACACGCTTCTGCTGTAGAAAAGCTCAATCGCCCACCAGGTTTATTGGCAATTTCTACCCGATTATTCAATCCTTCGTTGGTGGAAAGTTTTAAGACGGCTAGGTTAGTGCAAGATTGAAATAAGCCTACTGCATCTGATCCTAGGACATGAAACTTGTGAGTTGGATTGCTCGTCCCAATCCCCACATTGCCTTTTCCAGGCATTAAAACAATATGATCGTGACAATGATTAGATGTTCCAATCTCCAGTGTCTTTGCCTCTGGTTCGCATCCTCCACGGTAATATCTGATCCAGGCAGTATCACCACAACTTAGTTGTATCGCTCCATTTACAGTTAGGTTTTTTGCTGAAAAATCCTGACTCACAGAACCATGGAGAAGCGCTTTAGTATCGGCATAGGTTTTAATGGCTTTCTCTGTTGGTATTGCACAATCGCTATTATCTTCGAGAGTACAATCACAAGAAAATTCATTCACCGCTACTCCCTTTAGTAGCTTGAGATTGCCCTTCACTTCTAGTTTTGCCCCTGGATCTATCGTCCCAATTCCCACATGGCAATCTTTGATAACCATCTGTACTATTCCGTCAGTACCAGGGTTCAGTTCATTGTTATCATGAGTACCACCTTTGTACCAAGCAAAATTATTGTCAGTGCGGAAATATTGAGTGCCATCCTGTATCCCTATCCCGTAATTATTATTACACATGTTAATTATCTGTCTTGTGGGTGTATCAAAGCTAAGACTTCCTGAGACAGATAATTCCTTTGTGGTTGTACAGCCATCTACCCGTAGGTTTTTATCCCCTGGATCGGAATCACCACCAACGTGCAAACCGCCATTTATAGAGAGTTTAGCCCTTGGATTTGTCGTCCCAATCCCCACATTGCCCTTTCCAGGCATTAAGGCAATATGATCGTCACAATCATTAGATGTCCCTATCTCCAGTGTCGTATTTTCTCCTGAATTTCCACAACGGTAATACCTGATCCAGGCAGCATCTTTACTACCATAATCCGGTTCTTTAGTAAATAAAATACCGTTGTTTTTTTTATTACCCGCACTTGGTTTAATTACTCCATTTACAGTGAGGTTTTTTGCTGAAAAATCCTCACTCACAGAACCATTGAGAAGTGCTTTAGTATCGGCATAGGTTTTAATTGCTTTTTCCGTTGGTATGGCCATATCGCTACAATCTTTGAGAGTAGCATCACAAGAAAATGCATTCACCGCTACTCCGTAGCATAGCTTTAAATTTCCGTTAACTTCTAGTTTGGCATCTGGACAGGTCGTCCCAATCCCCACATTGCCTGATTCACTTACAATGGTTAAATGTTTTCCTTTTGAAACGCAGTCGCTATAGCTTTCTATATAGAATTTTTTTTCTGAACTGCCAATGTACTTAAGGTCAAAACCCCAGTTGCCTCCGGTGTATTCTCGCAATTGAATGGTTGCATTATCATTACATCTTTGCCCCCAAATCTTCAGGACAGGTTGATCTCCTTTAATTTCCAGCTTGGCATCTGGACAATCCGTCCCAATCCCCACATTGCCATCTTTATTAATCAGAAAAATCGTATCCTTTAACTGATCATCAATCCGTAAAGCATCTTCATTACCCGTCTGCTGAATATGGAGTTTCGCCGTCGGCGGATCATCGATACTCAGTCCCACATTCCCATTACTGCTGTCAATAAAAAGCCTACTATCTCCAGAATTATATTTTATATTTAAATCTGGCTTATCTCCTGATTTTTTATTAATACTCCAAGTCTTCGTCTCACCCGCATAAAAATCCAACAGTTTCTCATCCTTACCTTGGGCGGTAATCTTGAGGGGGGCGGTAATCTTGAGGGGAGTATCTGCCCCAGCCGGGTTTTCTATGCCATCATCTTTTATATTGAGGGTGGAATCAATAAAGTCTGCAAAATTCTGTTGAGAAGGCTTTTTACCTGTCTCGAATAATTCTTTTAGTTCACTTCTCTTCTTTTGAGCCATGATATTTAACTCCTTTTAACTAACTTCAAAATCAGTAACAATACTCATATAACCAATCCCCTCAAAATCCTCTTCATCATAAGATTTTTCTGTGCCCATCAGGTAGATAATATGTTGAGGGGCAGAAACCAAAATTGAATCAGGATGTTGCACCTGGGCAAGATTAGACGGAATCACCCGATAATAGATATCTGACTTGCCGCCAGATCCAGCTTTGATGCCGACTTGCTCAATTAATTTGAGATAGCCAACATCATCTACATAAGGTCTTTTCTTAATAAAATGGATCACTGAGGAATTATGGATTGAACTACCAAAGGTAATATCTGCTTGTTCTTCATAGGCCCACGGGGACAAAAAGCCTTTAATATCTTCATTGAGTTGATTCAGATAGTCCCCCTGGTCAGATCCAGCGAGAAAACGGATACCCACTTTGTATTGAATGGGTTTGTAGCGGGGATTTTTCACCACGATTTGCACAAATGGGGAGGTATAGTTTTGCAGGTATGCCTGGATTTCCTTTAGTAAGTAGGAAGGTGCTTTGGGTTCCAGGGGAAAGAAAGGCGCAGTATTCGCCACGTCGGGAATTACCACCACAGTTACCTTGGCATCACCAGGATTGTGGTTGCCAGCAGCAGAGGTGATACATTTCACCTTATAGATTTGGGGGAAATGTTCCAATACTAGACGTTCGTAATCCCAGGCGGTTATAGCCCTCTGTTTATGGCGCAGTCTTTCACTCACCCGCATGGTGAAGGCGCGATTGTCTTCTTTTGGTTTACCGCCAAAGGAACTATAGGGCTGTTGTACTGTGTTGATGGCGGGATCTCGTGTTACAAATCCTTGAATGGAATTAGCAGCTAAGGGTTTACTTAAATGGTCGGCTGCATTCCCCTGATTCACAAAGGTCGCCCTGACTGCTTGGGTTTTGATGTCCAGAGTATCAGGAATGGCAGCAGCGTTTTCCGTAACGCTGGCTCGTAACCAATGTAAACCACTGGGTAATAATTGCTGCTGACTGGTGGCTCCCTCAGGGATACTCAAGCGGATAATCCCCGAATCCACTAACCCGTTGGTACTATCGGAAAGCATCTCTGTATCTTTAAATTCTTGCCAAGAATTACCACTCAAGTAACTCCAGTGAATCTGTGGCGGAGTTAGTTCCCCATTGCCACTCCCCGGTATCATTTGGAAGAGGATGGAAATGTTTTGGGGTGGTTGCAGATTGCGGATACCGATGTATAAAGTGCCTTCTTCTTGATAGTTCGGTAACAGATAATATTGGTTGTCTTGATTTAGATTTTGGATATCAACATAGCCAAAGGGATGAAGTTGGAAGATTTTACTAGGTTCCTGCTCGCTTTGGGAGGCTTGCAAGTCAATCTCTACTGAGGAAGTATAGTCGAGGTAGATGGCTTTAACTTCCGGGGTGTAAGGGGGATAAACCGGCAGGGGTTTGATTTTTGTTGATGAATTATTTTCTTCGTTATCATTAACAAAGTCTGTATCCGTTGACAAAGCCACCTGAGTTGATACTACTGGATATAAATCATGGGCAAATGCAAAATCTGGGCTTTCTAATTCCAGTTTAAAATACCTTCTTTGTTCAAAAAAATCGTCTGTATCGGTTTCATAGGAAGAAGTATCCAGAGAATAGCCTTTCAGATTAAAGTTTTGATAATTGAGGTTAATTGGATTACTTAAAGTATTATTTTCTTGGGTAAAAATGGATTTGGGACCTTCAATATCCACCCAGCTTCTTTTATTGAAAAGCTTCAAACTTGCTTGAAAGCTGTTATTAGCGATCATTTTTTCTTCTTTATCTTCTCCTTCTTCTTTCTCTTCTCCAGATTCGGATTTAGCTTTATATTTAATAACCCCAGTACTTGAATATGCTTCATAATGGGTAGCAAAGTCTTGAGGAAGTCCCATCCATTCCATCTTGAGGACAAGACTATCTAATTTTTTGGTACTAATTTCTCGATTAGCGAAGTAAAACCCCGAACCTGCTTTAGGATTATCCCCAAAGGGTTTAAAAGTAGTTTTGGGATTTAGTACTGAGTTATCGTTCCGCAGTTGGAGATCTTGAATATTTTCTACTTCAACTTGTATATTGACTTTTTCTAAGGATATTGATTTTAATTGATCGTAATAAATAATTTTTTCCTCGGATTTTTCTGACGGTGATATTTCTTTCAACAGAATTTTTACCACTGGATGGGGACTGTCCAGGAAAAAAGTTGACTGATCTGGTTGTGGTGGCAAAATAGCGGGTAGGGTATAATCCAGGGTTAACTGAAACTGTAAACTGTTGAAATAAATAGCAGAAGTACGATAGAGCTTAATCTGGCCAGTACTAACAGCATCTTGAGATAAATTACCGATACCAATTTGCTGTATATTAGCTTTTTTATTGTTAACTAATCCTGTAATCTGGAATATCTTGCCGTCATTCCAGACAAGAAGTTGCTTCACGTTGCTAGCAGAAAAGGTATGTTCAGAGCCTTCAATAAAAGAAACGCTTGTCAAGTTATCGTTGTCCGAAGCAGTGGAACCCAGAGATATTTCTGTACTGCTATAAGAGACTAGTGGTTCTTCTACAATAAAAACGCCAATTTCATATTTAAAGGATTCCGGCTGTATCCATTGCGCTTCACTACTCAAGTAAATTTCAAAAGGGCCATTTTCACTACTTAGTATTGCCTGGAACTTATCCCGATTCAAAGTCCTTTCTTCACCGGTGAAGGTAAGGGTAATAGTACGTGTACCTTCTTGCAACAACAAGACGGGAGAAGTAACAGCAAAACCGATAGAATTTTGTGAGGTTTGAGTAATGTTGCCAAAAGTCTTAAAACGTTGCGATATAGTTGCTTGTCCCTCTTCAGCGTCAACTAGTGAACTTCCATGGATATTTTTAATTTCCGTTCTCCCAATGGGAGGGTAAGTAAAGTTTCTTTTCTTGGTTTGGGCTTTTTCAACGAGGCGATAGACTTCTTTCCAATCAGGATTTTCTGTAGTATTAGCTTGGATTTCCATAATCTTCCGGAAATCTGCCACACTCAGATACAGTTCTTCTTTGACATATCTAATAACTCGCTCTTGGTCAAGATGATCAAATATCTGTTGGAGGGTTGTATAACCATTAGGCATTTTCGGCAAAGGATCGCCAGGATTAGGTAACCCAAGAGCCCATTCCATCATGCTCTCGAAACCAGGCTTTTCTGGATGTTCGGACTCTTCTCGCTTTTCTTTTAAGCCATTACGCCTCCCCATGGTAATTTTTTTTCTGTAGGCTTTTTCAATTATTTTATAAACTTCGTTCCATTCTAATTCTGTAGGTTCTTCTACTTCTGTATTGTCCTTATTTATTTGCCTATCATGGATATCAAAGCAATACTTAAAATCTTCTGTGTTGAGAAAAAATAATTCATTTTCAATATAAAATTTTATATTTTGAGGAATTTGATCGGTATTTTTAATGGGTTGATAAATATATTTTTTGAGATCATCAATATCAACAGATTCACCATTATCAGCCGCTTCACCATTATCAGCCGCTTCACCATTATCAGCCGCTTCACCATTATCAGCCGCTTCACCGTTATCAACAGCTTCACCATTATCAGCCGCTTCACCGTTATCAACAGCTTCACCATTATCAGCCGCTTCACCATTATCAGCCGCTTCACCATTATCAACAGCTTCACCATTATCAGCCGCTTCACCATTATCAGCCGCTTCACCATTATCAGCCGCTTCACCGTTATCAACAGCTTTACCCTTCTTAAACTTAGGAAGTTGGTCTCCTTGCTCGGGGCTACCAACCGCCCAGCGCAGCATTGTTTCAAAACTTTGATCGCTCTTATTATCTTGATTATGAATTTCTTCTAAACCGATATAATTTTTTTCTACAAATAACGTTTTGATGCTGGCTACTTGAGCTTGATTAACAACTATATCTTCATCGGTGGCATAGTTAATATTAACCCCTTGACTATCTTGTCCAGCACTGAGCAAAGTACCCTTGTTAATAAGATGGGCTTCTTCTCCTTGCTCCAGCTCAAAAATCCCATGAATATTGTCTGGAACTTCCTCTTTTGTCCTTAACTGTAGTACCTCTTTATAGTAAAAATCGAGATATCTTTGGGTCAGTGCCTTAAACTGTTGCTGAGGATAGCGTAATAATTGTAAAAACGTGAACAACAAAACTAGATGAGGTTGGGCTAATTGCCGTTGTGTCGATGGCTCGTCTGCGAAGCTTTCCGGGTTATTAATGTAAGCAACCATTTGCTCAACATCTCCCGCAAAGAAACTCGACCAATCCCCATTTATCCGATTGGACTCATCGTAATAGTTTAGTTTTGTGGCATACTCTTGTACGAAGGTGATTAAATCAGAAACATCGCGCTCATCTACGGAAACATAATCTGGTTCGAGTTCCCTTAGCAAGCGTCCGCGCTGACTAACACCATCCCGAAAAATATGATGTATAATTCTATTTTTTGTATTCATAACTAAATTCTATATCATTGATCAGGATGGCGGATGTAAACTTTATTAACAAGCTAATCTCAAAAAAAGTAATAAATATTTATATAGCAATTATTATACCCATGAGGTACAAATCTCTGGGTTTTAGGGAGCAGGGAGCAGGGAGCAGGGAAGAGGGAAGAAAGAAAAAATAATGTGTACTTCATAGCTATGATAAACGCTATATAAGGAACGAAAATTAAATTTGGTGTAACCATTTAGTTATCAGCCGTCAGCTAATGCGCTACGCGCACGCTACGCGAACAGCTGTCAACTAATGGGCTAGGCTCACCCTAATTGAGGTGCTTATGGGCTATGGGCAAACTACACCGAAGATTGAATAAGCGATGCAGCAAGGGCACAGGGGAGGCAGGGGTAGGGTGGGCAAATAATGATAGTTTGACAATAAGATCATCAATCTAGTCCATTTGCCTAAATAAGCATTCAGCAGTCAGCGGTCAGCCTTCAGCTTTCCATAACTCAGTGGGGTAGTGGGGTAGGGTGGGCAAATAATGAAAGTAATACCAATTGATCACGAATCATGTCGATTTGCCCATCGGACCTGAGTTGAAAGCACTGTAGGGTGGACAAATAATGATAGTTTGACAATTTGATCATCAATCATGTCGATTTGCCCACCCTACTCATACTGTTCTCTGTTTCCTGTTTCCTGTTTCCTGTTCCCTGTTCCCTGCTCCCTGTTCCCTAAAATCCATAAATTGTGTACCTCATGGGTATAATAAAGGCGATATACAATTACCTAATTATCATTACGGACGCGGAAATAGTCTTGAAAGGGATGAGACAAAATGCCCAAAAGTTTGGCAGTGTCTCTAATATAGTATTCTTGCAGATCTATCCAGACGAGCACGCCCTCTAAGCGAAGAAACTGCCAGATTAGACCAGTTGTTACAGCTCCAAAAATCGGTAAAGTGACATTTTCTCTCTCGTTAAAGCGTTGGGCTGCTACCATTTCGGCAATACACTGCGCCAAACCTCCTTTAATATTTTCATTCTTGGCTTCAACTAAGGTAACAACAGGTCGGTGAATCTCATAAATTTCTCGTGAAGCGGTCAAAATAAAGTCACAATAACCGTTTAATCCTAACTCGGAATCAATATTGAATTCTGACCCAGAAAAAAAACCCACTTCATTATGAAAGATTTCCCGGATTTCTAATAATGTTGGAGCGATTAAGAGTTCAGACCGGGCTTTTTCTGTATTGATGGCATTGGCGAGAGGAATATTTCGTTTTAAGATTTGTTCTAAAAGTTCGCTAACTTCCACGGGAGCAATATCCGTAAACAAATTTTGCGACTCATCAATGTTTAAATCAAACCGATTACACACTTCAGCAATGGATTTAAATTCGCTGTAGGACATTGCTTATGCTCCAACAAGATTGCTGTAACTTTAAGTATAGAACGTAAGCATATGCGCTACGCGCACGCTACGCGAACAGCCATTGGCTTAAGCGCTACGCGCACGCTACGCGAACAGCCATTGGCCGTAGTACATCAATCATGTCCATTTGCCCACCCTACCAGATCAGCGATCGCTAATTATTCGAGCGCGAGTCTCTCGGTTAAAGGTATTATTTACCAGCTCATAACCCGTGAAAACGCTCATTTTCGGTAGATGTTTCTGCTTCTCGTCGTAAACATCGAGAAAGCAATGTCTGGCAACGTCGGTTTTGGGAGCATACAATTCGTAATGACCATGATTTACACCGACATATAGATTATATTCACGCTACATCCAGTTAAACATGGTTTGGTGTCTTGTCCTCATTTGTGGGAATATTCCAGTTTTCACAAATGGGTGGAGCGAGGCAAGTATCGACCCGATTGGGGGTGTTGTTGTGGGAAGAATTTACGACAAGTTCTAGATTTTAGCGATTTAGACGATTTTGCAGGGGAGTAGGGTGGGCAAATTCTGAATGTGGGGTAGGGTGGGCAAATAATCAAAGTTTTACCAATTGATCACCAATCATCGACCTTTGCCCACCCTACCATTGCTGTTCCCTGTTCCTCAAACCCAAGATTCTAAGGCAAAGGGTTCTACCTGTTGAATGCGCTGAAAGTCATTGTCGGCAGAGACAACTGTGAGGTTGTATTGAATTGCTGTAGCAGCTATCCAGAGATCGTTGTCACCAAAGCCAAGGGTTTGTGGGTTGAAGTTCCGTCGCTTTGTCTTATCTTTGGGACCGAAAGCAGTAATCAGCTTTCCTTTGATCGAGCCGTAAATTTCAGCAATTGGAAGGGTGATAGGGTAAATGTCGATCCTGTTGAGAAAAGCTCTGACTTGCTTCATATTAGCTGCTGTTCGCTCAGATTTGGCTACCATATAGAAAAGTTCTCCAAGGACGATGACACTGGTGGCAACATCCGCTTCACTGTGTAGTTGTAGCTGCTGAATCAGGGTAGGTTCACCAAAGATGATGCGACTACAGTGGTTGGTGTCGAGTAAATACATTAAAATTCAGCTTGGGAACGGGTGTCGTAAACAAGCTGGAGACATTCCTCAAAGTCATCACCCTGCCAGGTTCCAGCAAATTTCAGTAGGTCTTTGGCTTTAGAGCCATGCAGAATAGGTTTCCCCTCCTCGTTCTTAGTTGGCACTGGGCTAGAGAGAGTGTCAGGGCTGGTTGCTCTGGTTTTGAGA
>NZ_JAAHHS010000012.1 GCF_010692395.1 Moorena sp. SIO3H5 | reverse complement strand
TTTAGAGGGACTTGATACCTCTAAAGGTATGATGAGCAAAGGGAACAGGGAACAGGGAACAGGGAGCAGGGAGCAGGGAGCAGGGAACAAACATTCTCTCAATTCCTACACGGATTGCTATTTTTGTAAAAAAGACTGGAAGTGTGGGGAGTGGGCGCGGGGCGCGGGCGCGGGGAGTGTAGTGAAGCTGGTAGAGCGTTGGTGTTAGAGGTGCGAAGGATCCTCAAGCAGGTTGAGACAGCACACCCGAAAATTTAAACAGGCAAGATGCCCGTTCCACAGGTGCGCTTTCCAGCCACCGGGTCAAACAGCATGCATTGAGATGCACCTGGGAATTTTATTATAATTTTTGCTAATTTAATAAAATAGAAAATAGTAGGTCAGTTTACACTATGAAAGTCACAAATCAACTAGCACAATTAAGAGCTAATTCCGGAAATATCAGTTACGAAGAAATTTCTGAATCTACGGGAATCAATCCCCAACAATTAAGGGAACTCGAAAATGGGGAAGCGAATGCGATGAAGCGAAGCTTCCGCTAAGAGCGAACGCTTTTACTACCCTCGGTCAACTCTGTGCTTTCTTTCACTGTAGTCCCAACGATTTATTGGTTGTAGACTGGGAGGGGGAAGAAATAGCCCCACCTAGCGCCGAGGAAATAGAGAAAGCTTCACAGATAATCAAACAGGCATTTGCCCGTGCTGAGGCGATGCCACCCCGTTCTGCGGAGGAAATTTGGGATAGTTTTGAAGGGACTATCGAACGAATTTCGCACCAACTTTAAAAATCATAATTTGCACAAAAAACTGAGGTAAGCAGGATGAAGTTTGATGGTAAGCATTCAGCTATCAGCCGTCAGCCGTCAGCTCTCAGTGGTCAGTGGTCAGCCGTGAGCTTATTTTATTCAAAAGCACCTCAATTAGCGTGGCACAGGCTTCTAGCCTGTGACGCCCATAAGCTGATAGCACCTCAAGTAGCACCATCTGTAGCGCATTAGCACCTCAAGTAGCGTGCGCGTAGCGCTAATCGCTGACCGCTGATAGCTGATAGCTGACGGCTGAATGCTTACGTTTTCATTCCTTATTATTGTCGCTTTTGGAAAGAATAGGACGACCGATTGGTTATCCTGACTCAAGAATTGTTGCCATTGCCCTACAAAGCAATCTAACTGAGGCTGGATAACTGGAAAACAAAATTGAGAAAGCGATCGCTTTCTTTGATCCGAGCGTTAGACACAATATGATTGCACTGTGCCTTAGCCTGCTTGATCTAACTAAAGTGCGATCGCATACTCTAGAGACTGTTGGTTAAGTGACATACTCCCACACTGAATCGAAGATTACAGTGTGGGCTTCTTACCAACTCCGGCAATCGCTTAGGATACTCGGTAAGCTTTATTAACGACACGGGATGCCCCTCCGCGCCGGAACAATACAATAAGTTCTATTTTTAATTAGTAGGTGGCGGTTAGCTCTTAATTTTGATTACCCTACTCTTTTTATTATAGACAATAATGCAATATTAAAGATCCTGTCCGCCATTCATCCCATGCCGACTTTCAGTACGGACGTGGGGCATAAGCGCGGATGAAGCTAAAGCCGAAATCCTAGCTGAGAGTGGGATCAACCCTGTCCGCCGTAACCCACTCAGCTTCAGTACTGTGACAGTCTCTTAATCCTCGTCATCCTCTGTTGACTCGAACAGGTCAGTGGCTTTACTGCCCAGTAGTCCAAAAATAGCACCGATGCCCATGTTCCAAGTGGTGTTGCAAGTTTCAAAGATACGGGTTTGTTCGGGGGAGAGCTTGTTTTGACTGGCTAACCACAAAGAAGTTCCGCCAGAGAGGAGGGTAAAGCAGACGACTGTGAAAAAGACTTGTTGGAAAACTGGGGGGAGTTTGACGTTTTTCATGCCAATTTCCTGAATTAATCAACTGAGTTCACTGTCGCAATTTTCTTTTGCACTTATTTCTCTGACTTAGCCTGACTTAGGCTGACTTACCTGACTTAGTTGGAAAATAGTCGCTAAACTAGGGTAGAACTATATGTGGAACCTCTGTGATGGGATTTCCGAAGATTTTTTTGGCTGACATAGCAAAAGATCAAAAACTTACTGAAGGAGAAAAAAAGGTTTTTATTGCGCTGTTTGGAGATGACAAAAGTAGAGTGCAAATTGCTGAAACTATTCACAGCACTGAGAGCGCTGTCAGTAGTCGTCTAACTGGAATCTACAGTAAGTTTCAAATTAGTGATAGTGGTCCAGTGAAGGAAAACATACTAAAGAATGATCTGATCAACAAGTATCAAGCTTGGGAGTCTAAAAACTCTAAAGACTCATCAATTCTCGATAGTCAACAACAAACCATTGATAAGCTCGTGGGAGAGGTGCGGCAGAAGCTTCAGCCCTACATCCAGAACAAGTGCGGCACAATGCGGGTGCTGGATATGACTCAGCCAATTCAGTTGACTGGAGAGCGGGGCATCTATACCAAGGTCAACATTCTGGAAAAAATCACGGCACGCAGCCGAGTGGATATTCCTGAACTGATGCAAAACTGCAACCCCGAGGACTGTGAGCGGTTTGGACTCAACCAGGTAACGGAGCAGCGAGTGCCGGGACTAGAAGCCGTAAAGCGTTGCAGCAAGCTGATGGTGTTGGGGAAACCGGGTTCGGGGAAGACTACATTTTTGAAGTATCTGGCCATGCAATGCATTGAGGGACAGTTTCATGCAAACCGAGTTCCCTTGTTTATCACCCTCAAAGATTTTGCGGAAACCCCCAGGGCAACGGATTTAAAGACCTACATCAGCCAATCTTTCACCAGTTGTGGTATTTCCGAGGGGTTATTCCGTCAAGGTAGAACATTAATTCTTCTAGACGGGTTGGATGAGGTGCGAGAAGAAGACACTCATCGGGTCTTGAAGGAAATTCGAGATTTTTCTTACCAGTTTTCCAATAATCATATTGTCATCACCTGTCGAATTGCTGCCAAGGAATATACCTTTGAAAAATTTACTGAAGTAGAAGTAGCGGATTTTAACCAAGACCAAATTACCATTTTTGCCCAAAACTGGTTTCGGTTAACTGACCCCGTGAAAGCTGAACACTTCATCCAAAAATTGGAAAAGGACAAGCCGATTCAAGAACTGGCAACCAATCCCCTACTGCTGACCCTGCTCTGCTTGGTGTTTGGCGAAGCGGGGAATTTTCCGGCAAATCGCTCCGAACTTTATAAGGAAGGGTTGGATGTGTTGCTCAAAAAATGGGATGCCAAACGCAACATTGAGCGGGATCAGGTCTATAAAAACCTGTCTGTGCAACGCAAGGAAGACTTGCTGAGTCAAATTGCTCTAACTACCTTTAAGCAGAAAGATTACTTCTTTAAGCAAAAAAACCTTGAGGAATATATCGCTGATTTTATTCGCAACTTATATCAGGAAGAGCCCAATCAAAAAGATCTGAAATTGGACAGCGAAGCCATATTAAAGTCCATTGAAGCCCAGCATGGGTTACTAGTGGAACGGGCAAAAAGAATCTATTCCTTTTCTCATCTGACATTTCACGAGTATTTCGCCGCCAGGGAAATTGTTGCCAATCATGCTTATGACAGTTTGGTGGAGTATATCACTGATAAAAGCTGGCGAGAGGTCTTCTTGCTCACCGCAGCTATGCTGCGTAATGCTGATAATTTACTAATCTTAATGAAGCGGAAGATTGATCGGCTGTTGATCAGAGATGAGAAGTTACAAAAGTTTATTACTTGGGCAAGTCAAAAAGCCCTATCTATCCAGGCTGACTACAAATTAGCTGCCATCAGAGCTTTTTATGTTGGCCTTGGTTTTTCCATAGATTGTGAAATTGACTTTTTTGTCAACCTTTGTTCTATAGATTTAAACTTAGGACAAAGGTTGGATAAAGCCCTAAAATTTTTACCCATTGTGTCAAAAATAGGTATTGATAATAATCTTGATATTGACCTTGATCTTGCTTTCAGCTTAGAAAATGACTTAATAAAATATTACTTAATAATCAAGGACGATCATGAGCATTTATATCAGCCTTTCAACTTCTCGTTTGCTATTCAAAATTTACCTAAAAATGAACTAAGTAATTTCTTAAAAAAACTGAGAAAGCAAAGACCTCATTTTAATAGGAGTGATCTATACTTTAATAGGCGTGAATATCCATTGGAACAGTTTAATAAAACAGATAGTAAAACTTGGATGAAAGAATTAAGAAATATGATGATTAAGCATCGAAATATTGGGCATTACTGGCAGTTCAGCGAACAGCAGAAAGAATTACTAAAGCAGTATTATGATGCCAACGTACTGCTAGTAGAGTGTCTAAATAGCGATTGTTATGTCAGCAGAGAAGTTAGGCAGGAAATTGAAGATACCTTACTGTTACCCATATCTGAGATTGAGAAGTCGCCTCACTCTAGCTAACCCTTTCTCTCCAGGAATAGGCTGAAGCATACTACTAAAAATATTGTTATTATCACAATTCCTGGGAGTTGGCTGCAATCCAAGTAGCTATAGACTCTTGATTTTCGATTCCTTCTACTAAATTATTAATCTTGATAACGGCTTCTTCTTCTACCGCCACTAACTCATATCTGTTTAGACGTAAAAAAACGTCGATGACAGCGAGGGCAATTCGCTTGTTACCATCGACGAAAGGATGATTTTTTGCCAAACCAAAAGCGTAGGCTGCTGCGAGATCAAACAGACTAGCACTATCACTGTAGCGAAATAAATGTTTAGGTCTAGCTAAACTACTTGAAAGTAAATTCGGGTCTCTTAATCCAAAACATCCGCCATGCTCTAGGATTAACTTGTCATGGATAGCTATTACTGCTTGCTCTGGCACCCAGCGAGGCTCTTTCAATGAGCTAATTCCCGAAAAGCATTGCGATAGTTTTTGCGAGTTATCGCGAAAGCTGCCATTGCTGCCTCGAATTCAGAATTATCTTGAATACTAGCAGGATTTGCCACCTTGTCAGCCTGTTCCAAAGGAGCCAAACCCTTACCCAAGACATCAATATTGGAAACACGGGAGGGAAACTGCTTCCCAAGGGGATTTAACTCACCCTGAAGTTCCGCTGAGAGTGAATCCTCTAGCTGAGTTAGGGCGACCAAGAAGAGTTTGAGGGTGATTGCATCTAGGAAGTTCATGGCTTGAAGTGTGCGTGTATTAGCTCAGGCAAGTCAAAAAGGATAAAGCTTATTGTATTGGGCATCATAGATAATACCCAGAGTGTAGCAAAAAAGTAGTAGGCATAACACAGAATAAAAATGCGATTGACCGTAGGTCACGCTACTTGAGCTGCATCTGTTGAGCTTGATAAGCGCATTTGTATTTGAGATGTAAAGCTGTATGGTCTTTTTTTATTGGACAATAAAACTTAGGATCTTTTTCCCCTCTTGCCTCTTGCCTCTTGCCTCTTGCCTCTTGCCTCTTGCCTTGCGCAAGTATCTTCACAACCGAGATACAAAAGCTATATCAACTCAGGCGCTTGCAAAGCCACAAAGCAAACAGAGGTAACGCCAGTCTGTAGCCTTGCTCGGAGCCATAAATTAAACCTTTGTGCTGCAACCCAGCGATCGCTCCTTGGAGAGAACCCCCTCTTGATAGGTAATGCTTCTGAATGTAATCTCGACTTTGTGGCTTGTCCGTAGGGTCTAGGGCGAGGGATTCTAACAGATGGGCTTGATTAGCTGGAAGCAGCATCAGTAATGACTCGAAGACCATGGATAAGTCCGCTAGCAGTTCTTGGATGGCCTGCTGAACATGCCCATCACGAATTAGCCCGTCAGACACTCGTACCGACTTAAGGCGTCGCACCAGTGCCGACGCATCACCGAAGTGTCCTTGCACGGCATTGACAAAGATTTCCAGTGCTTGCGATCGCGGATCGAAGGTCAGCCGTTGCGTATGCAAAACTTCAGTTACCCAAGCCGCAACGACATCATTAGCTAAAGGAGCCAGCTGCACAATTTCCAAATTATTCCCCGGTTCATGGGGATAAATGCTGGTTTCTGCGATCGTTGCCACTAGCACATAACTTACCTGAGTCTGACCTTCGATCTGTTCCCTCAAAAATTTTTCCCACACCCCATGACGATCCCAAGAGCGGATGTGGGGGAAGCTTTCCAAAGTCAACACTACCCGTTCCCCCTCAGATTCGGCTAACCTTTGCAGAAGATCCAGTAATACTTCAAATGCTTTCCGTTGCAGCTCTTTGCTCTGGATCCGAACCGGTTTAAGTCCCTCTGTGCCAGTGCCTTCATCCTTCAGGACAAATAATTCCGCTGCCTTATCTTCAATCCAATCTGCCATTAGAGCTTGAATCGTCGCCATGGGAAAGGTCTGGTTTATGCTCTCCCACAGCAGTTGCACAAAGCGCTGACCATCGGTAACCCGGATGCAGTCAACCTCCAGGATTTTAACTCCAACTTCCCGTGCTGCCCGCCTGACCAAAGTCCGCCGTCCGCTTCCGGGCACTCCCACAATCAGCACGTTGCCATCACGGGCTAAAACATGAGTGATGCGCTGGAATTGTGCTTGCCGCCCAACCAATTCAAATGGTACTGATAAATCCAAAAGATTCACGGCTAATGCATCCCGCTCCCAAGTGTAGACATCCTTCGGCGGCACACCTTCAGTAGTTGGCAAGCTTCCAACTGTATCGCTGACATCCTCAGGCCTGAGGTTAACCATTGATTTGCCATGAGTCGATTCTGTCATGTGCTATTGCCCGTATTTTTCCAAATCCCAAGCTCAAAGCAAAACCTTGGTGTGGGATGAGTCTATGGTGTACCTTGGAACTTATCAATAGTGTCAATAGTTCCTAGCACTATTAAAACGTGCTATATATTTTATAGCACTGTTCGACAGTATCATTGTATAAAGATAATTACCACCAACCCTTACCCAATAGGCAATTCCCGTGTTAGAAGCATTCATATTTGCCACAATATTGTGCGGATTTTTCGGCATCATCCTTAAAAAGAACCTGGTTATGAAAATCATCTCTATGGATATCATGAGCACGGGGGTGATTGCCTATTACGTGTTGGTTGCATCCCGAGATGGTTTATTCACACCCATTCTTTCAAACGTCGAAAATAGGGCTTACGCAGATCCGGTGCCCCAGGCAGTGATCTTGACAGCGATTGTGATCGGCTTTTCCATTCAAGCCTTGATGCTAGTAGGTGTTATGAAACTGGCACGGGACAATCCTACCCTGGAAAGCAACCAGATCGAGAAGAATAACACGCCATGAGTACCATTACGATTCCCTGGATTGCCCTACCGCTATTTGTGGGATTCAGCATTTATCTATTCCCCAAACTTGACCGATACCTCGCCCTAGGGGTTGCCATGGTTTCGGTTGAATATGGGACACAGCTATTTCTCACAAAATCGCCATTAAGCCTAAAGCTGCTGGATAATTTCGGTGTCACATTACTAGTAGATCAATTAAGCGCCTTTTTTATCTTGACCAATGGGCTGGTAACCGCAGCAGTCATTCTCTACTGTTGGCAAAGTGGTAAAACAGCTTTTTTTTATACCCAAACCATTATCTTACATGGCAGTGTCAATGCCGTATTTATCTGTGCAGATTTGATCAGTTTATACGTAGCATTAGAGGTAATTAGTATTGCTGCGTTTCTGTTGATTGCCTATCCCCGAACCGACCGATCAATTTGGGTAGCCTTGCGCTATCTTTTGATCAGCAATACAGCCATGCTGTTTTATCTTATCGGCGCAATTTTAGTCTATCAGGCCAATCATTCCTTTGCCTTTGAAGGGTTGCGCGGAGCAACTCCAGAAGCTCTTGCCCTGATCTTTCTGGCACTGTTAGTCAAGGGGGGAATATTTGTATCAGGATTGTGGTTACCCTTGACCCACTCCGAATCTGAGAGCCCAGTGTCGGCATTGCTATCGGGAGCTGTGGTCAAAACCGGAGTCTTTCCACTGTTGCGTTTTGCTCTAATTGTGGAGGAACTTGATCCCATCGTCAGGATATTTGGAGTGGGGACAGCGCTTCTGGGAGTAGGCTATGCAGTGTTTGAAAAAGATACCAAGCGTATGCTGGCGTTTCATACCATTTCCCAGTTAGGCTTTATCCTCGCCGCACCAGAAGTAGGGGGCTTTTATGCCCTGACCCACGGCCTGGTGAAAGGGGCGCTCTTTTTAATCGCGGGTATTTTGCCCAGCCGCAACCTCAAGGAACTGCAACATCAGCCGATGAATACCCAAATCTGGATTGCCCTGGCTATAGCTAGCTTCTCAATTTCCGGCTTTCCCTTGTTGTCTGGCTTTGGGGCGAAGGTGTTGACCATGAAGAATCTAGTGCCCTGGCAAGTTATCGGTATGAATGTTGCTGCCCTAGGAACAGCCATATCCTTTGCGAAATTCATCTTTCTGCCCCATGGGGATAGCAGCCAAGGGCAGGTAAAGGTCAATTTTTGGTTAGCGATGATACTGTTGCTCGGTGGGCTGATTGCCGTCAATAGTGTGTACTACCAGGCATATAATTTTGCCAATATTATCAAACCCCTGGCAACCATTGCCCTGGGGTGGTTGGCATATTTTTTGATTTTCAAACGATCTGTAATCAAGCTGCCCCGTGTGCTTGAAGAATTTGACCATCTCATTGGGATGATGAGTCTGATATTAATCCTACTGTTCTGGATGGTGTTTGCATGAGTACCATGACCATTGCCTGGATTGCTCTACCGCTATTTGTGGGATTCAGCATTTATCTGCTCCCCAAATTTGACCGATACCTCGCCCTAGGGGTTGCCCTTTTTTCGGTTGAATATGGGACACAGCTATTTTTTCTGGCAAAATCGCCATTAAGTATACAGCTGCTGGATAATTTTGGTGTCACATTACTAGTAGATCAATTAAGCGCCTTTTTTATCTTGACCAATGGGCTGGTAACCGCAGCAGTCATCCTCTACTGTTGGCAAAGTGGTAGAACAGCTTTTTTCTATACCCAAACCATTATCTTACATGGCAGTGTCAATGCCGTATTTATCTGTGCAGATTTCATCAGTTTATACGTAGCATTAGAAGTAATCAGTATTGCTGCGTTTCTGTTGATTGCCTATCCCCGAACCGACCGATCAATTTGGGTAGCCTTGCGCTATCTTTTTGTCAGCAATACAGCCATGCTGTTGTATCTGGTCGGCGCAATTTTAGTCTATAAGGCCAATAATTCCTTTGCCTTTGAAGGCTTGCGGGGAGCACCTCCAGAAGCCCTTGCCCTGATCTTTCTGGGACTGTTAGTCAAGGGGGGAATATTTGTCTCAGGATTGTGGTTACCCTTGACCCACTCCGAATCTCAGAGCCCAGTGTCGGCGTTGCTATCGGGAGTTGTGATCAAAACCGGAGTCTTTCCACTGTTGCGTTGTGCTCTGATTGTGGAGGAACTTGATCCTATCGTCAGGATATTTGGAGTGGGGACAGCGCTTCTGGGAATAACCTATGCCTTATTTGAAAAGGATACCAAGCGTATTCTCGCCTTTAGCACGATTTCCCAGTTAGGCTTTATCCTCGCCTCACCAGAAGTCGGCGGCTTTTATGCCCTGACCCATGGTTTGGTCAAATCAGCGCTCTTTTTGATCGCTGGTGTTTTGCCCAGCCGTAACCTCAATGAACTGCAACATCAGCGGATTAATACCCCAATTTGGATTGCCCTGGCTATAGCTAGCTTCTCAATTTCCGGCTTTCCATTATTGTCTGGCTTTGGGGCGAAGGTGTTGACTCTGAAGAATCTAGTGCCCTGGCAAGTTATCGGTATGAATGTTGCTGCCCTAGGAACGGCAACATGCTTTGGGAAATTCATCTTTCTGCCCCATGGGGATGACAGCCAAGGGCAGGTAAAGGTCAATTTTTGGTTAGCGATGATACTGTTGCTCGGTGGGCTGATTGCCGCCAATGGTGTGTATTACCAGGCATATAATTTTGCCAATATTATCAAACCCCTGGTAACCATTGCCCTTGGGTGGTTGGCATATTTGTTGATTTTCAAACGATCTGTACTCAAGCTACCCCGTGTGCTTGAGGAATTTGACCATCTAATTGGGGTGATGAGTTTGATGTTAGTGTTATTGTTCTGGATGGTGTTTCCATGATTGGGCATCTAAATCTAATCTTACGACTGGTTATCTGGTTTTTGCTGACTGCTAATCTGAGTCTGCCAAATATCATCATTGGGATTGCGATCGCATTGTTATTACCAGGACGCCCCAAAACCCCAGAAGCCTTAAAGGATTGGCTGCGGGTGCTCGGTGAAGTGATAGTGGCGATTCCCCAGGCATATATTGAGGCATTTGAAATCATGCTCCGTCCCCATAAGCACGAAGATGTAATCATGGAAGGAGTCAAACCCCAACGGACTCCTGGGCTGATATTCCTGGATATATTCCTGATCACCTTTACACCAAAAACCATTGTGTTGAAATACCACCAAGATGGCAGGTACGAAGTTCACCGGGTTCGACGGAGGAGAAAGCGATGACACTGATCCTGATTGCCATGATTCTGGCTCTGCTCATCCCCATTTATGAGGCTTGGCAAGATGATGATATTTGGCAAAAAATGTTGGCATTTGCCAGTATTGCCACCAAGACATCAATCATGATCCTAGTGGTATCTGTCTTGCGAGATGATTGGATGATCGGTGTTGTCGGAGTGATCATCCTGAGTGTGGGAAATGCTGGATTAATGTTACTGGCACACGTAATTAAACGAATGAGTGATGTATGATTAATGCACTGAGTTACACTTGCATAGGTGTCGGAATCCTATTCTGGTTTTGGGGAACCATTCCCCTAATCGGTCACCGATCAGTATTATTCAAGCTGCATAGTCTTTCAGTGGCAGATACCCTCGGCTCGATGAGTATCATCGTCGGGCTGCTCCTGAAGATACCCAGTGAATGGCCGCTGCTGATTCTCGCCATTATCTCCTTGGCGATCTGGAATACAGTGTTGGGATATGTTTTGGCTTACTGTTCCAGTAGTGAGGGTGACAATGATTGATAGCTATATCTATGTCATAACCGCCCTACTGCCTTTGTCGGCCTGCATGCTGGTATTTCAGGTCAATCCATACCATGCTCTGGTGATCCGAGGCATACTCGGAGCGGTGGCGGCTTTGGTCTATGCCATGTTTGGGGCAGCGGATGTGGCTTTGACCGAAGCGTTGGTGGGTACCATGCTAGCCATTACCCTCTATGCGGTTGCGGTGCGTTCATCCTTAACCATGCGTCTTGGAGTGATCCAAGACAGGCCAGTGGAGGCAGATGGAGAGTCTTTAGCAGACAGCAAGACCAAACCGGATTTTGGGGAACTGATGAATGACTTACGCACAATTCTGAACAAACACTATATGCGCCTTGAGCTGGTAACCTACACAGATAGGGAGACCTTGCACCGGGCGCTGTTGGCAAAAGAAGTCCATGGGACCTGTACCGAAGATGAGAGATGGCTCTTTGAGCAAGACCAGAGGGGATTAGCTCCAGGAGCTACCCAGAAGGCATCACCACAGGATGATCAAGACCAGGTAGGGCAAGAGTATGAAAATCTACCTTATCACACCCAGACCAGGGTTCAACGCCTCTATGAAATCATGCAAAGTGAACTTTCATTATCGGCGACAAGCTTGAGTTATGTAAATGTACCAGAGGCAGGGAAAGATCATTAGATGAAATGGATTTACATTGCAGCAGGGATAGCGCTGTACGTCAAATTTATGGTTTTGCCGAATCCGGCGGCAGACTTATCAGATCTCTCTATCGTCGAATCCGTTGTAAAAGATACTGGGGTGCCCAATGCCGTTTCGGGTATCATTTTCCGGAATCGGCTCTATGACACCATCTTTGAAGTGGTGGTATTTACGATCGCGATCATGGGAGCTAAATTTCTACTGGCCGATGAAAAGCCCTTCTGCACGATCTATCAATTTACCGATAAACCATCCATTGTTCTAGCCCGTCTGGGAGCGACGATTGCTGCGTTGGTAGGTATCGAGCTGGCGATTCGGGGGCATCTGAGTCCAGGAGGTGGCTTTGCGGCTGGGGTGGCGGGGGGAACAGCAATCGGTCTAGTTGCCATAACCTCATCATTCCAGTGGATGCAGGCGTTCTACAAGCGCTGGCAAGCTGCTAGGTGGGAAAAGGTTTCAGTTTTGATTTTTATTGTACTAGCGGTTATAACGTTGACAGGAGTAGAATTACCCCATGGGGAGTTGCAGACACTGGTCAGCGGTATCGTCATCCCCTTACTCAACATCCTGGTTGCAGTAAAAGTGGCTTTGGGTTCCTGGGCAGTTATTTTGGTTTTCATTCATCATCGGGGATTGCTATGATCGATTACAGCGGTTTGAAATTTGATGAGGTACAAAATTATGGGTTTTAGGGAGCAGCGATCCCCCCTACCCCCCCTTAATAAGGGGGGAAAAGAGCAGGGAACAGAACAAAAATCCTGTGTACCTTATAGTTATGAAAAACGCTGTCTTTTTACCTATACCCATTCGCCCACACCCAGTAAGCCTAAAAATGCTCCTTGTCACTTCTTGATGCAGTCGCTCATGGGGGAAACCCCCAAGACCGCGCTGCATCGCTCCCTCAGCAGAACTGCTATAGTGTATTTTTCAAGCTAGTAAGGTACAAAAATGATGATACCTCAGATAATTGTACTCTAGCATTTTTTAGTCTAATGAGGTGCAAGATATTTTTTAAATCTTCCCTGTTCCCTCTTATTGAAAAATTATTTCTTCCCTGTTCCCTGTTCCCTGTTCCCTGTTCCCTGTTCCCTGTTCCCTGTTCCCTGTTCCCTAACAAAAAAATGTACCTCAAATAATTAAAAACTGCTATACATATCATCATGGTTAACACAGACACGACCTTAGAAGAAGGTACCAGCCTAACAGTAGAGACTCGAATCTCCCAAGTGACCGTCTACTCTAACCAGGCAAGGGTGACGCGGCGCACTAAGGTGTCACTGACTGGGCAAGAGCAAGAACTGGTAATCCCTCGGCTACCGATGACCATCGAAACGGAGTCGGTGCGAGCAACAGGGACTGGTACAGGGGTTGTGCGATTATTGGGAGTACGGACAGAAAAAGTCTTTGACTCTGAACCAGTGGGGGAACAAGTTGCTCAATTGAGTGGGCAAATCAAGGAGTTAGAAAAGCAAAAACGCCACCTCCAAGACCAGCAGGCGTCAAAGGAGCTAGCACGGAATTTTGTGGAGGCTTTGAGTGATAAAGCTGTCCAACATTTTTCCCGCAGTCTTGCCCAACAACAGATTGGCGTGCAGGAAACAGGTGAATTTCTGAACTTTCTGGAGCAGCGTCACCATGCAGATGCTAGCGCGATCGCTCAACAACAAGAACAACAGCAAGAGTTACAAAAACAATTAAATGCTCTGAAAGCTAAGCTACAACAGTTGAAAACTCCCCGTCCCCAGGAGAGTTTGAGCATTATTGTCACCTTAGCAGCAGAGGGGGCAGTGGATTTTGACCTAGAAGTATCCTATGTAGTGAATCGTGCCAGTTGGATACCACTTTACGACTTGCGCAGCAACAGCAGTAGCGATCGCATAAATCTGAGCTACCTTGCACAAGTCAAACAAAACACTGGGGAAGATTGGTCCAACGTTAGCCTTACTCTTTCCACTGCTAAGCCTGGACTGGGAACCCTACCCCCTAAGCTGGAACCATGGTACATTGAGGCACTAGACCAACAACCTATCCGAGCTTTGCGAAGGGTAAAGAGTAGAGCAATGTCTAGCTCAATGTCAGAATCATCTCCAGATCAAGACTATGAGGATGAGTCGGAAGCATTGACAATTCGTAGTGCTCTTAGCCTGTCAGCACCAGCACCAGTTGCTGCCCAAGCAGTGGTAGCAGTAGTATCGACAGAAGGAGGTGTGGTTACCTTTGAGTTAGATGGTAATAGCAATATTCCCAGTGATGGTTCCCCGCACAAAGTGACTATTTTCAGTGATGAATATCCTAGTAATCCTGAGTATCTCGCCATTCCTCGGCTAGTTAGCTTCGCTTACCTACAAACTGTTGTTACCAATCCTGTTACTGGTGCAACGTTGTTACCAGGCAAAGCGACTATCTTTCGTGATCAAACCTTTGTTGGTACCACTAAGTTGGAGAATATTGCACCAGGACAAGAATTCAGGCTGAACTTAGGCATAGATGAGGGAGTCAAAATTGAGCGGGATTTAGTAGAGCGTCAAGTTGATAAGAAATTAATTGGCAACCAGCGCCGCACCACTTATGCCTATCGACTAGTAATTACTAATTTGCAAAGTGTGCAAAAAACTTTGGTAGTTAAAGAACAGTTGCCAGTAAGTCGTGATGAAAAAATCAAAGTGCGGCTGAGTCAGACTAATCCTAAAATACAGACCGGTGAGATGGGATTGCTAGAATGGAAAATTGATTTATCAGCCCAGGATAAGCAAGAGCTATATTATCAGTTTATCATAGAGCATTCCCCTGAGTTAAAAGTGATTGGTTTGGATATTTAGCTGGGATACTGATTTTTATGGGTTGTCTCATTACAGGATAATTTGAGTTTTTCAAAAGTAATTTGATACAGCGTTTTTCATAGCTATTAGGTACACAGGATTTTTTACCTATTACCTATTACCTATTACCTATTACCTATTACCTATTACCTATTACCTATTACCTATTACCTATTACCTATTACCTGTTCCCTATTCCCTGCTCCCTGCTCCCTACTCCCTGCTCCCTAACACCAAGGTACCCGATCGGGTACTGCTAAGAGTCTGACTGATGAGCCACACTAGAAGTAGGGAGTATGAAGGGAGGATAGCATTTATGACATTTCAGGCAACTTTTTGCTGCGATACTGCATCATATAGCATCAGGATTGGGAATAATGTTACATTTTATTGCGATGAACGGAAAATGTCAATTGCATAATGTGTAGCTATTAAGTCGATAGATTATATAGAGGCTATAGCGCCAATAGCGCTATAAGCCTCTAGTTGTCAGCTATGTCGATCTGGCAGATATCGGGGTGCCATCTGACTATAGTCAATTCGTCTACCGGGGGAAATTTTAATGACAGTGAATTTCAGCAGATTTTTTCGGGTCTGTAATCCCAGTAAAACCCTGAATCTGGGCAAGGCTGAAGACCAACAATATTACATTGATTTTTCTGAGGTGCGGGGCAGCAATATTATTCGAGAACTCAGACGCACCATTACCTTCTCAGAAGACGAGCCCACCTGTCAGTTGTTTACGGGACACATGGGCTGTGGCAAGTCTACGGAGTTATCGCGATTGAAACGGGAATTAGAACAACAGGGATATCATGTCGTTTATTTTGAGTCCTCTAATGACTTGGATCTGGCAGATGTAGAGATCAGTGATATTTTGCTGACCATTGCTCGTCAGGTGATTCAAAGTCTGGAGGAAGCTAAAATTAAACTCCAACCCACCCGCTTCCAATCCTTAGTGCAAGGGGCGGCTAAGTTGTTAAACTCCGAGGTGACCGGGTTGAAATTCAAAGTTCCTGAGTTTCAGGCCGGTGGTGTAGGGGTGAAAATACCTGATGAGATTGGCCTCAGCTCACAAGAGGACGAGTATTCCCTAGCCTTTGGGATTGGGGAAATTACTACGAAAGCTAAGAATTCTAAGGACATTCGCTCCCTATTGCGACAACATCTAGAGCCACGGGTCAACAATATTTTAGAAGCGATTAATACAGAACTGATTGAACCAGCTCAACAGCAGCTGCAACAGCAGGGTAAAGCTGGACTAGTGGTGATTGTGGATAATCTTGACCGGATCCATAATAAACCTAAGTCAGGGCAACGCAATCAGCCAGAATATTTGTTTGTAGACCAGGGGGAGTATCTTAATCAACTCAAATGCCATGTGGTCTACACCATTCCCCTGATTTTGGCATTTTCTAATGACCAAGAAAACCTCAGGAATCGCTTTGGTTGTGAGCACCAAGTGTTACCGATGGTACGGGTAAAAGAAGCAGATGGTAGTCCCAGTGATGCTGGAATTGCTTTGCTGCGAGAGATGGTCTTAGCCAGAGCCTTCCCAGATGTGGAGCCAGAGCAACGGCTCGGTTTAATTACAAAAGTGTTTGATAGCCCACAGACCTTGGATCGGCTGTGTCTATTTAGTGGGGGTCATGTCAGGAATTTGCTGGTGCTGCTCCGGAACTGCCTCAGGAAAGACGAACCGCCTTTATCTGGTAACTTGCTAGACAGTGTGATTAGTCAGCGTCGCAATGAATTGAGCAGGGCAATTACACCGGATGAGTGGCAATTGCTCAGAAATGTGGCTGAACACAAAACTGTCAGGGGTGAGGAGGAATACCAAATCCTGTTGAAGAGTTTGTTTGTGTTTGAGTATTGTAATGACCACGGATGCTGGTATGATATCAATCCCGTGTTAGCTGATGCCAAAGAGTTGAATGGAAGCTAGACTTCGCGGCAGAAGTAGGGAACAGGGAACAGGGAACAGGGAACAGGGAACAGGGAACAGAGAACAGGGAACAGGGAACAGAGAGTCAGCTAATGCGCTACGCGCACGCGTGCGCGTTCAGCCAAAAAATGTGCGAGAGGTTCATGACCTGATGCCGTCAGCTCTTCATGAACTTCCTAAAGATTATTATAAACAACTGGGAGACAGTGGTCAACTAGACATAGAAATTGAGCTAGAGGAGTTGAAGCGAGCCAAAAAGCTTTATCATCAACAGCCGCTTAAATCCGTATTGGATGTTATTAAGGACTCTCAAAGTTATCCCTATTTGGTGGTTTTAGGAGACCCAGGCTCCGGTAAATCTACCTTGCTGCAATATTTAGCATTAAATTGGGCAAGAACAGATTTGAATACTGCCCTTTCTCTACCAATTCCCTTACTGATTGAATTACGCACCTATATCCGCAATCGCGATAGTGGACAGTGTAATAACTTCTTGGAATTTTGCAATCAAAGCAGTGGCTCCATCTGTCATCTGAATCAACATCAACTGCATCACCAGTTAAAGGCTGGTAAAGTATTAGTGATGTTTGATGGCTTGGATGAAGTGTTTGAGCCAGGGAAACGAGAAGATGTGATTACCGATATTCATCGTTTTACCAATACCTATCCTAAGGTACGAGTAATTGTTACATCTCGCGTCATTGGTTATAAACCCCAACGGCTACGAAATGCTGAATTTCATCATGTTATGCTCCAAGACTTGGAGTCGGAACAAATTCAAACCTTTATCGAGAAGTGGCATGAATTAACCTTTACTAATCAAGCGGATAAAGTTAGGAAACAGGAGCGCTTACAAAAAGCCATAGACACATCCTCCCCGATTCGACAACTGGCGGTAAATCCCCTATTACTAACCATGATGGCAATCCTGAACCGCAATCAAGAATTGCCTCGTGACCGGTCTGAACTCTATAACCAAGCGTCTCGCTTACTGCTCCATCAATGGGATGTAGAGCGAGCATTACTAGAAGATAATCGTGTTGATCCCAAGACTATTGATTATCAAGATAAGCAACAGATGCTGGGAAAAGTGGCATATTTCATGCAGGGAAATCAAGCAGGGTTAGCGGGAAATTTGATTAGTGGAGAGGATTTAGAAACGATTATAAAAGAGGAGCTTAAATTACGGGATGTTAATGACCCGAGAGCCGTTGCTAAGGTAATGATTAATCAGTTGCGCACCCGCAATTTTATATTGTGTTTCATGGGAGCCGATTACTACGCCTTTGTGCATCGGACATTTTTGGAATATTTCTGTGCTTGGGAATTTGTCAGGAAATTTGAAAAAAAACAGGAGATTTCCCTAGAACAGTTACAAACCGAGGTATTTGGTCAGCACTGGCGGGATGAATCTTGGCATGAAGTGCTCAGATTGATTGTGGGCATGATTGATTCCAACAAAGCTGGAGAAATTCTTGATTATTTGATGGCACAAGATGGAGAAGGTGATGAGTTTGGTAATTTATTTCTGGCAGCAGATTGTTTGTCTGAGGTTAGGAATCGGTATGAAATTCAATCAACGGATACTGAATTACTGAATTGCTTCAAAGACTTAAGTGATTATGATCTAAATCATGATTATTACCAGTATGGAGATGAGGCAAGGTTAGTTCGTGATATTCGCACTAAAGCTGTTGTAGCAGTAGCCACCCATTGGCAAGACCATCGAGATACCTTACCCCTACTTCAACAATCGGCTCGCTCTGATAAAGATTGGAAGGTGCGACTTACAGCAATTGAACAGTTAGTTGAAGGTTACAAAGACCACCGAGATACCTTACCCCTACTTCAAGCATGGGCTCGCTCTGATAAAAATTGGTCGGTGCGATGTATAGCAATTGAAAAGTTAGCTCAAGGTTACAAAAACCAGCCATATACCTTAGCCCTACTTCAACAATCGGCTCGCTCCGATAAATATTTGACGGTGCGAGTTACAGCAATTGAACAGTTAGCTCAAGGTTACAAAGACCACCCAGATACCTTACCCCTACTTCAACAATCGGCTCGCTCTGATACTGATTCGGATGTACGAGCTACAGCAATTGAAAAGTTAGCTCAAGGTTACCAAGACCACCCAGATACCTTACCCCTACTTCAACAATCGGCTCGCTCTGATAAAGATTCGTGGGTGCGATGTGCAGCAATTGAACAGTTAGCTCAAGGTTGGCACGATCGCGTAGCGTGGCCTACGGCCAATCAGCCTTGGTTATTTAAATTTTTATGCGTTCGCGTAGCGGCTCTTTCAGAGCATCGCACTCTCAATGACCCCTTTGAGCGTAAGAAAAGCTGGATAGACAATCCTCGACAAATAGCCCTTCAGGCCATCCTCAAATATTATCCTAACCATTCCCAAACCCGATCCTTATTGCAGAATAGAGCAGAGCATGACCCTGATCCTAAACTGCGGCAGTATGCTCAAGAGAAATTAGCAAAATTACGGTAGTTCTGATAGTAATCAAGTATACAGGATTTTTTACCTATTCCCTAAAATTCTCAACTGATTTACCTCACCGAATTTATAACTGCTAGCTATTATCAATAAGCTTTAAAAAAGACTTGACAACTATTATGAAATATAGTAATTTCATGATTGACACCCAGTAAAATACTCCCAAAGTCGCAAACCCTGGGAGAGTCATTTTAGGTTACATTAAATCCAGTCTAGCATCCCTGTTTGATTTGTAAAAATCCAACCATGGGAATAGATTTGAATTTAGAATTTAGAATTTAGAATTTAGAATTTGTAACCAGGTACACAAAAATGATTACACATTTTACAAAAATCAAAGCCTTACAATGTAAGGATTACAGAAATTGAGAGTACGTAATTAATTCTGTGTAGGTGTTTAATTCTACATTCTTAATTCTACATTCTTAATTCTACATTCTTAATTTTACATTCTTAATTCTACATTCTTAATTCTACATTCTTACCTCCTTCGACAACAATCGCTGTCTTGATGCAGTCGCTCCAATAACGGTTTAGGAATTGTTTCGAAATCCTCCAACAAGAAATCCATAATCGCCAGATGGCGCAAGTGACCAGGAGTGGGAGGGTAACAGCGACAACTGGTGTTAAACCAGCCGTTAACAGTTTGAACGGAGCAAGAGCAGATCAAGGCCATATCTTCCCTAGTCAAGTCCCACTTTTGGTAAAACCGTTGCGGTGTCATACCCAATTCGGAGTAACTGTAAAGTCGGATCAAGATTTGCTCGCGCTCGGTCATGGGATAGGGATAGGAATTCTCGCCCTTTAACTCCCTCTGTTGGGCAAGCTGTTCAAGGCGCTCTATTGTGCTACACACACGCTACGCGAACGCTTCGTGATAATCGATGGAATGATAAACAAATCGCTTTTTTGCCATTATTATAGAGTTACCTCCATTGAACTTGGGGGAAAAGCCGCGCTTGCAGGTTGGTGGCCGGAGAGCGCGGTTTTTTTCAATGATTATAATATAACTATTGGCTACTCTTATTGTCAAGAATAAAACAAAAAAAATCAAAGCAATTTACAAAATTTTTCATAAATAGTTACAAAATAACGATTATAATGGTATTTTTTTTAGCTAATAACTTAAATTTCTATAGTAAAGGAAACAGAGAACAGGGAACAGGAAACAGGGAATAGAAAGTAGGAAGTAGGGAGTCGTAAAAAAAATTATCACAATTCATTGATGATTTCTAGATTAACTGTTTATAAGTTGATCAACTTATCTCATGTTAGGATAATTACCCATAATAAAAATATCCCCATCTCCCTATCTCCCCATCTCCCCACACTTCCCTTATTTTTTACAAATATGAGATGCACCCAATTGATAGTATTACTTGAGGGTCTCCTTAAAGGTATCCTCAAACTGATCGTTAGTCATTTTGCCAGCTTCTAGGTCTTCAAACAGGGTTTGAATTTTTTCTGTAAGCTGCTGATATGCATCTGGGTCTCCAAGCAAGGCTTTTTGCTTTTTCTTAAGGAGACGAAACAACCAAGGCTGGATAAATCCTGACTTCGGTTCTTGCCATAACCCTTTGCCTTGGCGTTCCGCATCTGCCTCTGCCAACAGAAGAGAGATAGCCATCTCCCGAGGGCACTTACTAAAATAATCGTAATAAATCAGTGATAATCCTTCTTTTACTAAACTATGCTGAAGAAACGTGCCATCCAATAAGTAAACTTCGCCAATTCTACGATTGTAGCGAGTGTCGATGTCAGTAATTCTTAATTTAACTTTATCACCGTTTTCTTCGACCAAATTTTTGACCCAGTCTTTACCTTCATTGCCCCACTTAAATTGACTTTGATAGAGGGCATTGTCCTGATTTTTATCCTCAAGTTTTTTGTAACCCCACCCCTTAGGAGTTTCTGGTGCATCAATGTAAACGAAACGCACTGTAATCTCTTCTCCGGAGCCATCAATCACATCAATGGTGTCAGCATCGGAAACTTTCTTAACAGCGTAGGTTTCTAGGGACTCAAAGTATGGCGGTACTTGAGGAGGAACTGACCCTACTTTACTTAAAATTTCAGTAATCAAGTCTGTCATGGTGTAAATCCTATCAGGACTCAGATAAAAGTAATCGATGAACAGGCAATCAGTGCCTCAAATCAACAGTTGATGCTATTCTAGATTTAAGACTAACCATAGCAAAACACTTACTAGCTGTCTATGGGCTTCAATCATCCAGAAGAAAAGGACTAAGATTTAATCGCAGACGGTTTTTTATCACTAATTATCCTGACACTATATAACCTGACAAGCATTATTGATGGTAGTTGTGTCATCAGCGGTTAGCGGTCAGCGGTCAGCGGTCAGCAGTCAGCTTATTTTATTCAAAGGTGCGCTACGCAAACGCTGCGCGAACAGTACCGTGGCCACAGGCCAATCGCTGATAGCTGAATGCTGATAGCTTACCTTACCTCAAAGCCTTTACCCCGTCTTCTTTCCTAGAGCGATCGCTTATGAGTTGGGTAGCCCACTGTCCTAATAAATTGTAGGATAATAGTTTTGGGAAATCTTTAGTCAAAATAGTACACAAGATAGTACAGAGGAAGTTATATGTCCCGATATAGAGGCCCGCGTCTGCGGGTCGTTCGCCGTCTGGGTGATTTGCCCGGTTTAAGTCGTAAAACACCCCGCCGTGCCTATCCCCCTGGTCAACATGGTCAAAACCGTCGGAAACGCTCAGAATATGCGATCCGTCTCGAAGAAAAGCAGAAACTGCGCTATAACTACGGAGTGACTGAAAAGCAGTTAATTCGCTATGTCCGTAAAGCTCGTCGAGCCACCGGTTCCACTGGACAAGCTTTGCTGCAACTGCTAGAGATGCGACTGGATAACACAGTCTTCCGGATGGGTATGGGAGGTACCATCCCAGCGGCTCGTCAGCTCGTGAATCATGGTCATGTTACTGTAAATGGTCAAGTAGTTAATATTGCTAGCTATCAGTGTCGCCCTGGCGATGTGATTGCGGTTAGAAACCGTGATCAATCCCGCCGTCTAGTAGAACGCAACTTGGAATTTCCTGGCTTAGCAAACCTTCCTAGCCATTTAGAGTTTGATAAGAACACCTTCACCGGGAAGGTGAATGGGATTATTGATCGGGAATGGGTAGCATTACAAATTAACGAGCTACTGGTGGTTGAGTACTACTCCAGGAAAGTCTAACCCGGGTTGAAGGTTAACAGGTTGAAGGTTAACAGGTTGAAGGTTAACAGGTTTAAGGTTAACAGGTTGAAAGTTAACAGGTTTAAGGTTGAACGCGCACGCGTGGCGGAAAGGCCAAGGTTCTAAGCTGGAACCTACTAAGCTCGAACCGGCTAACCTGGAACCAAGACCAAGAACACCTGTAACCTTCAACCTTCAACCTGAATAACCTTCAACCTTCAACCTGACTAACCTGACTAACCTGCTAACCTGCTAACCTGCTAACCTGTAACCTAAAAAACTATCCGCCAATTTGTGACATCGTCCTTGTATATGAACTATCAGTACCAGAGTCTCTCTCCTTAAAGTTGATTTCTGGTTTAATCATCAGCAACTGTCTGACCTGCTCTCTTAAGTCAGCGGTATCAACGCCGCTGCGTAGAGCAGTTTTTAAGTCAACTTGACCTTGTTCATTAAGTAGGCAGGGACGCAGCCAACCATCAGCAGATAGACGCATCCGATTGCAGCGATCGCAAAAACATTCTGACATCTGACTAATAAATCCCAGGGTGCCTTTGGCACCAGGAATCTGGAACACATCAGCTGGGCCATTACCCCGGACACTCGATTCTATCAAACCCCAGCTTTCGCGAATCCGCTGCCGTAATTCTTCCGAAGGTACCCACGCTCGCTCACCAAATAGCTGGGAGTTCCCGATGGGCATAAACTCGATAAATCGAACGTGCCAGGAGCGGTCAATGGTTAGAGCAGCTAAATCCAGCACTTCCTGGTCATTAACTCCTGGAATTACCACCACATTCAGCTTTAACGGGTCAAATCCAACCTGATGGGCAGCTTTTATCCCTTCCCAAGTCTGTTCCCAGCGCGAACGTCCCCGATTGCCAATAATTTTGTCAAATGTCTCTCGATTGAGGGAGTCCAGACTAATATTAATCCGCCGTAAACCCCCCTGGTAGAGTTGGTTTGCCATACCAGCCAGTAAAAAGGCATTGGTAGTCATGGCTAAATCTTGTGTTTCTGGTAAAGATGCGATCGCTCTAACTAACTCCACTACACCTGGACGCAATAGGGGTTCACCTCCAGTGAGGCGAAACTTTCTAAACCCTACCGGGATAAACACCTCCTTGAGCAGAGTCAGCAGTTCTTGGTCAGTGAGTAATTCTTGGCGTAGGATATAGTCAAGCTCTGCTCCTTGAGGCATACAGTACTGACAACGGAAATTGCAGCGGTCAATCAAGCTAATCCGGAGATAGTCTACAGTATTCATCATTGCTGGAACCATCGGGTTTCAAACAGTTTTGGTAATAGGTTATATCTATTCCGGAATAAGTCCCTCAGCCCTTGTAGCTAATGCTATGCAGCATCTCTTTCCAAGAATCCAGTGATACTGCAACGGTTAGGGTGCATTCCTTTTCTTGCAAAGCCTATTATGTGTTGTGTTCCTCAAGGGAGTGTCACAATTGCCTACTCATGGTTTACTGCCCTACCTAAAATCGAGAAGAAACTACCAGTATCCTAGATTTAGGGGCAATGACCGACAAACCAGATTTTATTCTATACGCACAACACGGATGGGCGGATAACTCTAAAGCGATCGCAAGCCTTGCCCAATCCTTAGCCACATCCCGCACTGCCATCATTGCTCCCGATCTCGGTTGGTTCAAAACCTGGCTCTGGATAGAACCCCTAATCAACCAACTCGAACACATCGTCTTAGATACCATTGTCACATATCCCCAAACACCAATCCGAATTATTGGTCATTCCATGGGTGGCTTAATTTGGCTAGAACTCCTCAGTCGTCACCGAGACTGGTGGTCACAAGTAGAATCCTTAGTGTTGATTGGTTCTCCTATTGGTGGTGCCGATCTAGCTAGAATTATTGACCCCTTGGGCATTGGTATTGGTATCGCAAAGGATTTAGGTATCAACCGCCGACAACTAGCAGAGTCCATTGGCGCAGTGATTCCCACATTAGTAATAGCTGGTGATAGTGATCACGGTAGCGACGGTACGATTACAATACAGACAACCAAGTTTTCTCCTAGTCAATTCGTTTGTTTACCTAATCTGCGTCATGCTGCTCTCAAAAATCATCCGTTAGTCGCAGCAGAAATCCAGAAATTTTGGGCGAATCCAGTTATAACAAAATCTCCTCCACCAGAAGACTTTATTACTAGCTTAATTCAACAATTACACTCCGTCCCAGGTATGACTGATGGTCATGGTCGCAATTTTCACCGAGCCAAGACCTATATAACATTTAAAAATGGCATTTCCATTCGGACTTGGCAGAATCCTTTACTAATACACCATGTATTTGTAGCTAGCCCTGAAGGAGACTGTCTCTACAGTGGTTTTGTAGGTTGGATACATACTCAAGCCTTATATCAAACCCTTCGGAATATAGCAAAGAGAACAGGGAGTACTCAGTAGCGATGCAGAGGTCAAACTGGTATAACTAAGCGTCCGCAAATTTCACCTGTTTACATGACGACCTCCCTACCTAAATCTGGATATACCTTACCAGTATTCGCCTGTGCCTCAGCCATAGCCGCCCTCCATCAGTTACGCAACGGTCAACCCTTTGAAACGGTGTCAGTGGACTTAATTAACCCTCCTGAAACCGCAGACATTCCCATTGAGCAAGTGGCTAGGATTCGAGAAGGGGTAGCGCTAGCTATCACTCACTCTAACCCTGGTGATAACCTTGACCTTACCCGTAATACCCCGATTTGGGCAGTCGTAGAATGGGGTTCCTCCGAGCAAACTGAATCGATACAGTTATTAGGGGGTGAAGGAATTGGACGACAAATCAATGCCGGAGGGAAACCAGCCATCTATGCTTACGCCGAGAAACTATTGCACCATAACTTGAGTGCTTTGCTAGCACCGTCAGAGAAAATTCAGGTGACGATTATCTTGCCAGAAGGGCGGAAGTTGGCACAGCGTACTTCTAATTCTGCCTTTGGTGTAGTAGAAGGACTTTCCCTACTAGGAACTACTGGCATTTCCCAGCCTCTGAGTGCTCCTGGTCAATTAGCTGCTTACCAGGAGGAATTAAAAGCAAAAGCCAGCAAATTGCTAAAAGAGCAAGCCTCCTCACATTCGAGAACACTAGTATTCTGTGTGGGAGAAAATGGCTTAGATTTGGCGCGAACCTTGGGGATTAATCCCGAGCGGCTGGTTAAAACAGCCAATTGGCTCGGACCGTTGTTGGTAGCAGCTGGGTACTCCCAGGTGCCAGAAATTTTGTTATTTGGTTATCATGGTAAGTTAATTAAACTGGCTGGAGGCATTTTTCACACTCACCACCACCTAGCTGATGGACGACTGGAAATTCTCACCGCTCACTGTGCGCAGTTAGGAGTACCAACCCCACTGATCAGGCAAGTATTTGGCAGTCAAACCACTGAAGCTGCTCTGAATTGTCTGCGTCAATGGGATCAGACTCAGGGCACTGATTGGGTAAATCAGGTTTATCATGCGATCGCATTGACCATTGACCAACGCTGCTTTGACTACATCCGCAAACACAGTGAGCAGCATATCCAGGTGGGCTCTGTATTGTTCGATCGCGATCGCAAGATTATAGTTACCAGTGCCACAGGTTGCACATTATTTTCAAATTTGTGATAAATTTTTATAAATCTTCATACATTGGCAGGCGGATTTTGTAGCCGAACCCAATGTATGATAAATTAACCTGATTATCAGCTGAAACTTCGGATTTCAGGACATATAAACTGAAACCCTGAAAAATCTCGTGACTAGAAGTCACGAGAGTGTCAACAGACATACCACTGCCAGGCAGGTCTATGAAGTGCGTGTGGGAGTGGAAACTGACATAACCGTAAACAGATAGAGTTCTGTATCGTCGATGAGAGTCTACGACTCAGACTAACTGGTTAATGCCAGCGCTACCATCTACATCAAAGTGTTGGGGCGTTGAAGGATTAATTTACGGAAACCATCAGCTTTCAACCTATCTGTTCATAGGAATTAATTTATGCTGCCCAGAAGCACACCTAGGCAGCGACCTGTTCGTACATTCACACAACTAAACATGACGAACACAGCAGTAACCCTAAGGACCAACAAACTATCTTATCAGAAAGAGGCATTGCCTGTAGCCTCTCTAGGAGAGCAGTTGAATCGCCAGATAATTGTGATTCTGGACTTCGGCTCTCAATACTCGGAACTGATTGCTCGTCGAATTCGCGAGACTAACGTTTACTCCGAGGTACTATCCTATCAGACCACAGCTCAACAGCTACAGCAGCTTCATCCCCAGGGCATCATTCTATCTGGAGGTCCCAATTCCGTCTATGACGATGAAGCCCCCCTATGTGATCCAGAAATTTGGAATCTCGGCATACCCGTGCTAGGGGTTTGCTATGGGATGCAGTTGATGGTGCAACAACTAGGTGGAACAGTCACCAGGGCAAAAAAAGCTGAGTATGGCAAAGCCGCCTTACTAATTGATCACCCCACTGACTTACTGAGCAATGTGCGAGACCACTCAACCATGTGGATGAGCCACGGAGATTCCTGTGTGACTTTGCCAGATGGCTTTGAAGTCCTTGCCCATACTCAGAATACCCCTTGTGCCACCATCGCTAACTATCAGAAAAAACTTTATGGGGTGCAATTCCATCCAGAGGTTGTGCATTCAACCGATGGTCTTGCCCTAATCCGTAACTTTGTTTACAACATCTGCGAATGTGAACCCACTTGGACCACTGCTGCTTTTATCGAGGAAGCGATTCGAGAAGTGCGTGCCAAAGTAGGGGACAAACGGGTTTTGCTGGCTCTGTCTGGTGGAGTAGATTCCTCTACCCTTGCTTTCTTACTCCATCGCGCAATTGGGGATAAACTAACTTGTATGTTTATTGACCAAGGCTTCATGCGCAAAGGGGAACCAGAGCAGTTGGTGAAGCTATTTGAGGAAGAATTTTGTATTCGAGTAGAGTATGTGAGCGCTCGCGATCGCTTTTTGGAGCTCCTTGCTGGTGTCACTGACCCAGAAGAAAAGCGTCGCCGCATCGGTCACGAATTCATTCGCGTCTTTGAAGAAGAATCCCAGCGTCTTGGTCCATTTGATTATTTAGCTCAGGGTACCCTCTATCCCGATGTGATTGAATCAGCCCATACCAACGTTGATCCCAAAACCGGTGAGCGGGTAGCTGTGAAAATCAAGAGCCATCACAATGTCGGAGGCTTACCCAAAAACCTGCGCTTCAAGTTAGTAGAACCATTACGCAAGCTATTTAAAGACGAAGTGCGCCAACTCGGTCGTGACCTCCACTTGCCAGAAGCGATTGTGCGCCGACATCCCTTCCCTGGACCAGGATTGGCGATTCGCATCATTGGTGAAGTAACCTCAGAACGCTTGAACATTCTGCGGGATGCTGATTTCATCGTTCGAGATGAAATTCGCCAACAGGGAATGTATAACGACTTTTGGCAAGCCTTTGCGGTGTTGCTCCCAATACGCAGTGTGGGAGTAATGGGGGACAAGCGCACTTACGCTCATCCGATTGTATTGCGCTTTGTTTCCAGTGAAGATGGTATGACCGCTGACTGGTCACGAGTACCTTATGACTTACTTGAAACTATTTCCAACCGGATTGTTAATGAAGTCAAGGGAGTTAATCGGGTAGTGTATGATATTACCTCTAAACCTCCTGGAACCATAGAGTGGGAATAGTGTCTTCAAAGGGTGATTAGTGATTAGTGATTAGCCATTGTTAATTGCTCAAATGACTCATCACTAAACAATATAAAACCGAAGTTTCCAATTCAGTGAAACTTCGGTCGATACACTATGGCAAAACCAATATTAAATAATTTTCAAATCTTCTTACTCCGTTTTGTTTGTGTCAACAGCCCCAGTCCTACCAAACCAAGACCGATAACACTGGTAGGTTCTGGCACCGACTGGTACTCGTAGGTCAATGTAACTTCCCCTGCTACCTGTGTCTGAAACCCAGAAAGCAAATTGCCCGCACCCGTTACTGTGGAAGTACCAAGGGCTGTGAAGATCAAGTCCTGGTCTCCAGATCCTAAAAAGTAACTCAACTCAGAGTCCCCAGACATAAACGTATTACTTGTGCGATCGGAAGCGGTACGCTCAGGCAATGTGACTCCAGAAGATCCTGCGAAATCAAGTACACCGTCATACCTATCGAGAGCAACCTGTTCTGAAACTAAAGGCATCACCTCAACTAGGGTAATATCAGGTTCACTCAAGATTAAGGCAATTTCAGATGCCAGGTCCAAGGTTACTGTACTCGGAGCGCCTTCCTGGCTTTCCGCACGGGCATTTCCCTTGACAAATCCGATCAGGTCAATCGTGACAGTTTCGAGAGTCCCCAAAGCCTCATCAAATTTGGGGATAATGAAAAATTTATCAACAGTTGTCGGTCGCCAATCAATGGTTTGAGTATGGGTGATACTAGCTGCATTCGCTACACCAGTAGTCGCCAGCATACCAACCAAAGTAGTCGCAGTAGTTGCTAGAAATACTTTCAGACGGGAATAGGTCTTTGCCGTGGATTGAGTCATGGTACTAACGAGTGATTAAGGTCTTCTGGTCATATCTCTGTAAAAGTCACTCCAACTTCGGATTTAGCTGGAGAGCTAATTTGTGTCTCTTTGAGCTCAGCAACTGTAGCGATCGCATAAATTGCCTGATTTCCGACAAAAAGCTTAAAATTTAGGAATTACCACCAGTTGTAAGGGTTTGTCAGTATAGATGCGGTTAAGCAGTTAAGTAGTAGAATAAAATTAAAGTAAACTGTTAAGAAAAGGTAACTTCGGACAAGGCAACACGAAACAGAGAGGGATTCAATGCCTTGACAATTCTTGACAACGTTAACTTTATTTATTTTCAGGTACTTACCACTAGGACTCTGTTGACCTTGCAAAACCAGCTCAACAAACTTCTAAAAGCTGACCATAATAGTGATGAAATTGGAAGAGCAAACTGTGATTTTATCCGATAGTCATAGGGTTGTTCATGGTAGCTCAATCAGTCAATCCCAATTTTTTTTGTCTATAAATTTATCGTAGAAACCTCATGTTTTTCATCAGGTTTAAATTAAGCTTAAAATGTATGTTAAATGTATATTTTTTGTATAAATACTTTTTGTACAAAATCCGTATTGATAATCCCTTTATTTTTAGGGCTATAACTTTAAATCTTATTCATAAAGTAAACCTTATCCCAATTTGATTTATTCGAGCTACAGATGGTGAGGAGGTTACAGGTTACAGGTTACAGGTTGCCAGTTCCCGGTTATCCCTTACAGGTTGCCAGTTATAGGTTATAGGTTACAGGTTATATCAAATCTGATAGAATCTGAATTGTTTACAACTTGCATTTGCCTCAATTAACTCTCTTCCCATCCACCCATCTCTCCATCAATGTTTACAATTAATATGTAAATTAAATTTATAAAAATAGTTGTAGATAAGTTAATTATAAAAATGGGGTGAAAAAGATAAAGTCCACTTCTTAATTGGCAAGAATAAATAAATTAGTTTAGATGCCAACTGCTCTATTCCCAGTTCAGCTTTTACCCTCCTGGGAGGGGTTAGGGGTGGGTTCCTGTTCCCTAAAAACCCATAAATATGTAGTTAAAAACTCGCAAACCCTTATACTTTGTAAACTTACTAATTAATACCATTAAGAAATCCCCTACCTAAAGGCAGGGGATTTAACCTAAGTGCTCATATTTATATTGTAGCTAAGTAATGGTGTTTTATCAATAAAAATAATAGTTTTAAACGGAATCAACTGCCATAAATAAAACTATCATTATTAAAAAATAATAGTTTTTTAATAAAAAAACTTTAAAAACAATGCAAAAAAAACAGAAAGCTTAAAATCATAACCTTACCCCTTAATCTAATCCTACCACCATAGTAAATTAAGCTAACTTGGTATTACTACTTTACTCTAGGTCACGACATGGGATCAGAAATGTAGCACCTAATAAGACCAAACTAGCTATCGTTATTGGCTCAGGAGCAGACTCTAAATCATCAACACTCACTAAAGACTGATTAAAGTGAAATCCAATGGGATGCTGCCTAGGAGATTGCTGCCAGCTCAAGCTAGTTTCACCAGTGAGATTTTGACTTGCTACCCAAGAGATACGATCATTAAGACCCTCCAGCAAAATACTCAGAATAGTGCCTGGTGCAACGGTTTGACTACTAGCTAACTGAGCAAGTGCAGAAACTATACAGACAGCAGCAGCAAACGTTTTCAGTAATACTTTTAACTGAAAGTGATTGCTGAAGATAAGTTGTTTCCGTTCTAATAGTGTATTAAGCTTGACTGGTGAGATATCTACAAACGTTAATCCTGCTTCATATTTAGCTGGTGAATCTAAACCAATTTCCCTTTGCCAGGCAATTTTAACCATAGAAGTAGCTGTGTAACTTATTCCTGGTAAGCAAAACTTAATTTTTTTATGCTCCCCAGTTTTTAATGGTTTGTTAATGTAAATTTTGCCACCGCCTCGACTCAGATTAACTACTAAATCATTTTGTTCGGAAATCAGTCCTTCTATCTGATAATTTAGTAAGGTTATATGACGTGGAAATTTCCTACGCTCTTTGAGTAGATGAGTGTTAGTCAAATTAATCTCCTGAAAGATAGGTGTTAGGAGTTTGGTGTTAGGAGTTACGGGTTAGGGGTTAGGTGTTTGGTGTTAGGTGTTTGGTGTTTGGTTAATGAGTAATGGTTTTAGTAATTAATGCCTGAGTTAATACCTAATATCCCTAATATCTCAAGTCTACAGCCTAGGGCCTAGGATTTTTCAGTAATTTCTTATTGTGCTTGTCTTAATGATTAACACCTGTTGAGTATTTTTGATGGTTGAGAGGATGAGGTTTTATTCCGATTGCCTAAGTTATAGTTTTGTTTGATTAACCGATTGTAAGTTCGATAGGGCATATATTGCAAAGGATTATAGCCAGAAAACCGTAATATCAATACACAAGCCCAGGAATACTTGCCAGAAATGATTGCTTCTATAACTTGATTTAATTGTTCAGTACTCATAAATCTATATAAAGGTAGATGCAACTAAGCAAAGGGTTTAATTCACTGTAACAACTCCTAAGGAAGTTGTGCTAGGTGAAGTTCTGAAATGATAGCAGATGGTAAGATTACCGATCCTGCTGTGTATAAATCTATTCTTTAGACCATAGGTTTACGTTTAGGTTTGCGTTCAGGTTTGATTTAGTATGATTTATGTATATTTATGTATACTTTTTTTTTGAGGTATATGAGCATTCAAAAAATGTTATAATTACTCATAAACAACGAAATAAAAAGCACAGTAAAACTGCCATAAACCTTGACATAGTCCATGGCAGTTAACTTATTGGATATCACTGATTAAGACCCCTTATGTAGATAGTCTGCTTAATACCCCCCAAATCTCTTATCGCCTTACTGGGCAAAGATTTGACTTTATCAACAGATTTTTTACTCTGAAAGGAATGCCCAGTTAATTTTTGATCACAAATTAACTAAATTGGACGCATAAACTTGTGAATAAGAACCTGGTTAAGTTGTCAATATTAGTTGAATTGAGTGGGCTTATCTACGTCAATCGTTTTAATAACCACAAGCTGGTTTGTGTTCCTTGACATTAAGTTGATCAGTATAAATAACTAATCAGATAATTTCAATTTATGTGTACGCTTGTTATAAATACATACTGTTTTGTAGTAATCGCTAATCGGTAATTTTTTGCTCAATTCCCAATTACATTATTATCAATTACCAGTCAATTATCTTTAGCCTTAATAACTAAAAATGGTCTAATAGTTAAGATTGACTGTCCTTGATTTTCACTCCTGATGATCAAGTTAGCAAAGCGATGCAGTCGCTCATAGGGGGTACTTCAATGAGCGACTGCATCAAGACATGATCTATATTTGATTGCAACTTATACCAAGTTTACTTAAAATTAATACTTAAAATTAATCAGTAGTAACTGCTTACCTTATTACTCATTAACCCCATCACTCGTCATCTGTTCAAAGGGTAATATCTTTTCTGGAAGCGCCACTTAGTCTTAGGATTAGGTATAGCAAGTGTTAGAAGTCTTATCCGGATAATTTTTTAGTAACTTATTCAGCTGAAGTTGAGGCGTTGAAATAGGTGTTGCTGGCAGACCCAACAGACAATCTAGATTGTCTGGTGAAACTGTTACAAACTGTAAACCAGCTCTATATTTTTCTAGAGAATTTCCTTTAGAACCTTTGCACCACATGACTTTAACTGTAGCAGTAACTGTGTGATTTTGTGGCAAGAAAAACTGTATTTTTATAACTTGACCGACTGGGATAGGTTTTTCACTGCAAATGCTGCAACCTCCTCTACTAATATTAAGGACTGGCTGACGAGCTGAGAAGAGACCAGCCAATCGATAAGAAATAGAGGTTTGTTGGCGAGGTGATCTTCTTTTTTCTCGCATGCTGCTGGCATTAATCATACGCTTGACATTTGTTAAGTAAAACGTTTCCCTGTCTTGATGTAAAGCGTGAGTGGGGAGGGGCTGTGTGCGGACACAGGTTCCGCACACAACCCCGTGGAAACCCTCGTGAGGCCACTGCATCGCTTTTTATTTGTCCATTGTCTCAACCCGAGGTTTACGCTATGGTTCATCTATCTGTTTGACTCTGTATGGTTTTTGTATGAGTTAAGAAGACATGAGATAATCGTAAGCATTTAGCGATCAGCTTTGGTCTACTAAGCTCTTGAAGCAAGGAAAACTTAGGCATTTGGCTGAGGAGCGTGAGTATATGATTATTTGTGGACAACCCTCAAGAAACTGATAGCTGATACGCGACAAGCGCTATAGCTGAACTCAGGAGGGTAGACACTGCTGAGCTGCATGAAGCTGTTGTAATAATGGAGGACACAATCTATGGCTTATTTCTGGTTCAAGGCGTTTCACTTGATTGGTGTAGTGGTTTGGTTTGCCGGTCTGTTTTATCTGGTGCGTCTGTTTGTCTATCATGCAGAGGCTTCACAGGAGCCAGAACCTGCCCAAACCATTCTCAAAAATCAGTATGAGATTATGGAAAAACGTCTCTACCACATAATTACTACCCCAGGTATGGTGGTAACGGTAGCGATGGCAATTGGTTTACTGCTAACAGAACCAGAAGTGCTCAAGCAAGGTTGGTTACATATCAAGCTGGCTTTTGTAGCACTTTTACTGGTCTATCATTTCTATTGCGGTAGGATTATGCGACGGCTGGCTGCCAATGAATGCAGTTGGACTGGTCAGCAGTTTCGTGCTCTTAATGAGGCACCTACTGTCTTGCTAATGGTAATTGTTTTACTGGCAGTGTTTAAGAACAGTTTGCCTACAGATATTACGTCTTGGTTAATTGTTGCGATGGTTATAGTAATGGCTGCCTCAATTCAGCTGTATGCCAAAAAGCGGAAGCGGGACAAAGAGAAAAGCTTGGCTACCATGTCCCAAGCAGAGCCTCAGCTTTGATTATCAGCTTTGATTAATAGTCATTGGGGACCGATGTTAGTCCCCATAGGAAAGTATAATAAGGGCTTAATGTTTTTGCCCTTGAAGTTAACCGTTTACCGTTGACTTGAACTGCATTGGCTGGGTGACATGTTTCGTTTATTTTTACTGACTTAACTTATCAACCACGATTAACAAACAATCGATAACATCTTAGAGTTGCCTTATGTCCGCTATACCACTTAAATTAAATCTTAATGACGGTTCGGTGTCTTTTCCATTCACCGCCGATGCTGCGAAAAAATTAAAAGGTGAGGTTTACCAACTAATGCAGAGTCTGAAAGCTGCTGCTCAGGTATCTAGTGGTGGTAGACCCAAGCCTCAAAAACCGATGGAGTACCAATTTACTGGGGATGTCTTTCTTGAGATTTTCTGCAATCCCAATATCTATCCTTCTCCATTTGCTGCTAAAGTCTTAATTACTCTCAGAGATGATCGCATCCGCTTGAGTACGGAAGCTGAACTTACTCGTGTGCTAGAAGATGTTAACCTGTATTTGGAACAAGTCAGCTGAAGGCTTGGGTGTCATTTCCAGCTACTGTTGTCACGTGACATCCTGCCTAATGTCTCTCAAGAAACTAAGGTCAGAGGCAACAGGCGGGTCAGAGGCAACAGGGGGAGATGGTTAAGATGGGGAAGAATTTGTTAACCGTTTCGGCTCTTCCATAGCAGATGAACTGCACGTCCTTGGGACGTTCTTAATAAAAAATTTATGGGAAATCGTTAGTATAAATGAACTCCAACAATCTCCTGGAATTACTGCACACTGGGTTTCGCGCCTCCTTGGGGGCAACAGCCTCTTTCGTTGAAACCCTGCAAGACCCTCAAAAGCGTGAAGAAAGTCTGGCTCAGCTTCAGTCAGATTTAAATCAACAGGTGACTGAGTGGGCGGAAAAAGGAGAGACTACTGAACTTGAAGCCCGACGTTTTATTGATCAGATCTTGAATCAACCAGGTAATCCCGTGGGTCCACCGACAACAGATACCTCCAGTGATCCTGCTGCACCTTCATCTAGCAATCCTGTTCAGACCAATGCACAGGATGATATTGAGGAACTGACAACACAACTTGCTGATCTTCGCAATCAGTTAGAGGAGTTGCGTAAATCAGACAGTAATAGTTAGATTGACGCGGAGCGTGAAAAAACTCAGCCTGAGTGGGATACTAAAGTGGGAGACTAATAGGCTAGAAATCAACCACGGGAAACAGAAACTCTGCTCAATCTCTGGCATTTCTGTTCCCATCTAATCTAATGGATTTACCCACTCAGCGCTGAGATACCATCAATTCAAGGCTTTTTAAAAATGGCAGTTTAAAACTCCCCAACACCATTCCCTGAAGTTTGCTGATATGTACTCAACCGCTTACGGTTGCCCAACCAATCCGGTTAGTCACTATAGCCTTTATCGGTGGCATTGATGGGGTTTTGCTGGTTACCGACTCGATCGCACTTTTTATTCTAAAGATCAGCTTCTATGCCGTTTGATTGAGGTCCTTTAGTCATTTTCCCATTGTTGAGAACCAATCAGGTCAGCAATGCGGTCTCTGAGCAGGAATTCGCACTGCTCTAGTTCACACTCCACACACAGCCATTCTCGAGCTGGAATATATTGGCAAAGAACGTAAATAGGCTGTTGACGACTGACAAATCCTTTATCCACCAAGCGACGTGCTTCGTCTTGGATCACATCGATTGAGTAACGGATAGAAGGGGTAGATGGCACTGTGTTAACACTCATGGATATCTTATCAGCTTGATCTAAAAAACGGGGATACGATTATCTTAATCGAAATTTACTTACTGTGAAATAAAATTATTTCAGTATAAGAAGTTACCATTGACCAAGATTTGTTGATAAGGATCTTCAAATACCTTGGCCAAGTTGTCAAAGTCTAACCCATGCTCAGCTAAAATGGCTACTGGGTTATAACTGAGCCATTCATCATTGGCTGTAGGAGCTACCGTCCTCTGAAATACCCTATCTCTGTATGGATCACCTGATTGCCAAACCTGTCTGACCACTCCAACGAAATAACTTTGGTTGAGTAACCAGAATATGGCATATATTTTAGAGACTTTTTGTTAAATAAAGCTTAAATCCTTGCGTAGGGTTGGATAGGGGGGGAGTACTTTAGCAGTGCGACCTTGGTCGGGTTTTCCGACAAGGGTGAACGCGCACTAAGAGAAAAGCTCATCTTCTAACAGAGCTTTCCGCCGTAACCAACCCATATTCATCACTCTAGCTGTCTTAAGATTTACTTTATAAATAGTCTCTCAATAATCAAGGGATTGGGAATAGCAGTACAGCTGGAATTATTGCTGTTTCTTTAGATTGGATTGGGTATTTTGTCAACTCCAATTAATTGACAAGAGCTATATGGTTCTGTTATACTCCCGTATTTTTTTAAAAAAATATTTACTATCGGTATTGCAGTAGTTCATCTTCATCTTGTCCTCTGATCAAGCTGTAGAGGGGCAAATTGGCAAAAATTATCTTAAAACTCAATAAAACTTAAATAAATCTCACAAAAGTATCTATTGTTGAGCTTTCGGGTAACAATGCTTCAAGAGCGATCGCTTGAGCTGCTGGCATCTGCCCGTAAGAAAATACATATGGTGTTTCCGGTGGCAACTCTGGCAGGAACTGCTCTAACACATAAGGACTACCGTAAATCACGAGAGCTTGTAAATCCCCAGTTTTCAACAACATCTTAAGCCATGCCCTAGCTACTGCTGTCAATCCAGCACTACCCCGAAACGGGTTACCTCGGATAAATAGCTGTAGCAGAGTAGTTTTAGCACCAACAGGATTATCGACTACTTCCGAAGGTAGGGTCGTGTGACTATCAACCAGTTGGAGTTTGTAACCCAGCCTTCTTGGTAAAGCGACTGCTGGTGTATGCTGCCCCAAAAAGTCACAAGCTAAGAGATCATCGACCAAAATTAGATTACGTAATGGTTGATTACTGCTGCTGGGTATTGATGATAAAGCTAGAAAACCTCTACTTATCTGGGAAGCTTGGAGAATATCGGCTACAGTCGTGATTGTGCTTGGTTGAGCTAGTTGCGAGAGCCAATTGGGGTTGGGTTGAAATGTTATCGGTTGTTGAGCTGGATCATCTTCATTTAAGCTGGACTCCAGGACAGGTTGTGAGGGCGGGTTTTGTAGAGATGGTATTTGTTGTGCAGCGGAGTGTTCGTGTAAACCCTCTCTTTGAGAGTGATACCCCACTTTACGTTTTGCACGACTGATGCGCTCTACTGATGCCTGAATCCGCTCCCGTGAGATCCGTCCTTGTTCGACTGCTTGACAGACTGCCTTAATTGCTGTTTCAGGATTAACGGGCATTAAGAGAATATCAGCACCGGCTTCTACAGCCATGACTGTGGCTTCATCGGCACCATAGCGATTAGCAATTGCCCCCATCACTAGAGCATCGGTCACAATCAGTCCTTCAAATCCCAAGTCTGTGCGCAACAGTTGAGTCAAAATCGCTGATGAGAGGGTGGCGGGGTGTTGGTCATCCCAAGCTGTAATTAGGAGGTGAGCGGTCATGATGGCATCTACCCCAGCAGCGATCGCATTGGTAAAGGGAGGCAATTCAACCGTAGCTAGTCGGGGTGGTGAGTGGGGCAAGACTGGTAAATCCAGATGGGAATCTGTAGCGGTATCGCCATGACCGGGAAAATGCTTGGCAGTGGTTAAAACTGGATAGGGTTGGGTTCCTTGGATAAAGGCAGAAGCCAATTGGCTAACGATTTGAGGGTTATCACCAAACGACCGGACATTGATAACAGGATTTTGGGAATTGTTGTTGACATCAACCACTGGTGCCAGGATCCAGTTAATCCCAATTGCCAACGCTTCAGTAGCGGTGATTTCTGCCATGGTACGGACATACTGCAAAGCTGGCTCAGGATCGTTTTGGGCAATGGCTCCCAGTGCCATCGGTGGGGGAAACCAGGTGGCACCGGCAAACCGTTGACCCACACCTTCTTCAATATCAGCAGCGATCAGTAAGGGAATTTTTGCCCACTCTTGGAGTTGTTTCGACCTGAGGGCAAGTTCCACAGCACTCCCGCCTAGTAAAATAACACCCCCAATACCTAACTCTTGCAACCAACGCTGCAATTGTTCGGCTGGGGGTTCCCAAATCGGATACTGAATTTGGTGATCAAATAGGTAGCCGGATGCTCGAACCACTACCATTTGCGCCACCTGTTCTGCTAGGGAAAGGTTATTTAGATCAGGCAGTGACTTTGGGAGAGAATTCAAGCTTGTGCTCCAGAAATATCGTCTTCGAGTTGCTTGCTCTGGCGTTCTTGAGAAAGCTGATTCAGTAAGTTCAGCATCTGATCGCCTCCTTCGAGACCACGGTCTTCAATAAACATCACCTCTGGTGTGCGGCGCAGGCGAATCCGCCGACCTAGTTCTCGGCGGACATAACCTGTAGCTGATTTTAATCCAGCCATTGTTTTGGATCTGGCCTCATCAGTACCATAGATACTGACATAGATCTTAGCGTGCTGGAGGTCACCAGAGACATCAACGTTGGTAATGCTAACCATCCCACTACCGACCCGGTCATCTTTGATATCGTTAAGCAACATTTGACTAACCTCCTGCTGAATTAGGGAGGAAACCCGAAAAACACGGCGATTTGTAGTCATGACGTTCCCTTTGTTAAAGTATGGGCATCATCGAAAGCTGCGCGCACCTAGTCTAAACCTACTCTAAACTTAGTCTAAACCGGACTGAAGCCGAGCATCCCACGTAGGGTGAAAACCATGAATATAGAAACTCCTACGGCTATGCCAATTAATGCGATCGCAGTTAGGGGGCGGTTCAGTAGTGGTTTTACCAGCAAAAACACGGAATAGAATATTCCTAGAGTAATACTGATTAGATAGCGTGGGTAACGAGATACATTTTTAAAAAAGTCTTCCATTGTCCTATAAATTCTTATAGTGCCATTTTTAATACTGGTAGCACTTTTTTAGCTTCTTCCGTACTTATTCTGCTAATTTGTCATAAACAATGCCAAAAATTTCCCCCCTCTTAGTAAGGGGGGATTAAGGGGAGTTAGCACAGGATAAGTAGGGGCTTTACCCTACAATCACTTACTCAACTCCTTGAGGCAAAAGCTCTCGGTTTTCCTTACGACTGACTTGTACCTTACCCTCTTCATTGACATCAACATAGGCAATATCTCCTTCCTTAATGCGACTGGAGAGAATTTCTTCTGCCAGCACGTCCTCCAACAACCGCATGATGGCTCGGCGTAATGGTCTTGCCCCGTAGCTGGGGTTGTAACCCTCTTCGATCAAACGGTCTTTGAATTTCTCGCTGACTTCTAGAGTAATGCCTTGTTCGTACAGACGACCAAACACTTCTTTTAACAGAATCTTGGCAATGTCCTTGACTTCTTCTTTGGTCAACTGACGGAAGACGATAATCTCATCTAAACGATTCAGGAACTCTGGGCGGAAGTACTGTTTAAGTTCTTCGTTCACTAGATTCCGAATTCGATTGTATTGGGATTCTGCTTGATTATCGCTGAACTCGAAGCCCAGTTGTCCGCCACCCTTTTCGATAACCTTGGAACCGATATTGGAGGTCATGATCAGCAGGGTGTTTTTAAAGTCTACTGTCCGACCCTTGGAGTCAGTCAACCTGCCATCCTCTAGGATTTGCAGCAGCATATTGAACACATCTGGGTGTGCCTTTTCAATTTCATCGAACAGCACTACTGTGTAAGGACGACGACGCACTGCCTCAGTTAGTTGACCACCTTCGTTGTAGCCCACATATCCAGGAGGAGAACCTACCAACTTACTAACGGTATGGCGCTCCATGTATTCGGACATATCTAGGCGCACCATGGCTTCTTCAGACCCGAAGAAGTAAGCTGCCAAAGACTTAGCTAATTCTGTCTTACCGACCCCTGTAGGTCCAGAGAAGACAAAACTGGCAATAGGACGGTTGGGATTCTTTAAGCCTACCCTTGCTCGACGAATTGCTCGGGAAACGGCTTTAACCGCATCTTCCTGACCAATCAGGCGCTGATGCAGGGTATCTTCCATGTGCAGTAATTTCTCTGACTCTGATTCAGTCAGTTTTTGTACCGGCACACCAGTCCAAGAGGCAACAATGTGAGCAATGTCCTCTTCATCTACAACTGGGCTGTCATCAGTACCCCGAGATTCGCTCTTCTTGCTTTGGGCAATTGAGCGAATTTCCGCCTTTATTTCCATTTCGCGATCGCGTAGTTCCCCAGCTCGATCAAAGTCCTGGGAGCGTACCGCATCATCTTTTTCTTTTAGGACCTGACGCAGTTCTTTATCTAGCTCTTTTGCTGCTGGGGGCAACTGGGAGTTAATCAAACGCACTCGGCTTCCTGCTTCATCGATCAGGTCAATGGCCTTATCTGGCAGGTAACGGTCAGAAATATAACGGTCTGAGAGGTTTGCTGCTGCTTCGAGAGCCTCATCGGAAATTTTCAATTTGTGGTGTTGCTCGTAGCGCTCCCGCAAGCCGTATAGAATCTCAATAGTTTCTTCTACTGACGGTTCACCGACCATTACTGGTTGGAAACGACGTTCTAGGGCTGCATCCCGCTCAATGTGTTTGCGGTACTCATCCAAAGTTGTCGCTCCAATGCACTGCAATTCTCCCCTTGCTAAGGCTGGTTTGAGGATATTTGCCGCATCAATTGCGCCTTCAGCTGCACCTGCACCAATCAGGGTATGAACCTCGTCAATCACCAGGATTACGTTAGATGCCTGACGAATTTCATCCATAATTTTTTTCAGGCGTTCTTCAAACTCACCCCGGTATTTGGTTCCAGCCACCAGTAAGCCAATATCGAGGGTAACGACTCGCTTTTCTTCCAAAATGTCTGGAACATCATTGTTAGCGATTCGTTGGGCTAAGCCTTCTGCGATCGCAGTTTTCCCTACCCCTGGTTCTCCGATCAATACTGGGTTATTCTTGGTACGGCGTCCCAATATCTGGATTACCCGTTCTATTTCCTTTTCCCGTCCTACTACTGGATCTAGCTTGCCTTCACTAGCCATCTGGGTTAGGTTTGAGCCAAACTCATCGAGAGTAGGAGTTTTCGTACGACCTTGAGATGCTCCTGCTGTGACTTCCGCCGTTTCACCCAACATTCGGATAACTTGGGTTCTGACTTTAGACAGGTCTACTCCTAGGTTTTCCAAAACCCTAGCCGCTACGCCTTCTCCCTCTCGTATTAGCCCAAGTAGCAGATGCTCTGTACCAATGTAGTTATGGCCTAGCTGGCGAGCCTCTTCTAGGGATAGCTCCAGAACCCGCTTTGCTCTGGGGGTAAAGGGGATTTCGACAGCAACGAAGCCGGAACCCCTGCCAATAATTTTCTCAACTTCAATCCGAGCGTCTTTGAGATTTACGCCCATAGATTTGAGGACCTTGGCAGCTACGCCAGTTCCTTCTCCAATCAAACCCAGGAGGATTTGCTCTGTGCCTACGAAATTATGACCTAGGCGACGTGCTTCTTCCTGAGCCAGCATGATCACCTTAATGGCTTTTTCTGTAAAGCGTTCAAACATGGCGTATTCCCATCACCTGTTGCATGCCCGTGTAAGCTGATTCTAGCACAGGTAAATCAGCCCACCGTTGATTTTTACACAACTCCCAGCAATTGAAACAGTTATTTACTTACTTTCCAGCCATTTATAGTGATTAGCCATTAACCAATTTCCAGGTCAATCGCAGCCAAGCGCTGTTTAATTTCCTCGTAACAATCAGCCATTGTTTTCTCAAATTCAGGGGTTTTCAGACCCCCTCGCCATAAAATCAGAGCATCCTCTCCAGTGTCTTTGTAATAGTTTTTTCGTCGTCCAGCTTCAGTGAAGCCGAACTTTTGGTAAAGAGCCAGTGCTGCTTGATTAGATGGTTTCACCTCTAAGGTTGCCCACTTTAAATTACGCTGTTTAGCTTCCTTTAGCAAGGAATAAAGCAATAATTGACCCAAACCTTGACTTTGGTAGTCAGGATGGACTGCCAGAATAATAATATGGGCTTCCTCCAAAATTGACCAAAAACAACCTAAGCCTACCAGGCAATTGGGTAATGAGGTGATGGGAACACCTGTGCCTTCAAGCAAAGTTTCTTTTTTGCCCCCTTTTGGAGGAGCTTCCAAAACCAACAACTGACTGTTGGGGCTATCCAACTCTCGCTCGTAACCCGACCGAGTCCAAAGTCCACCAAAACACAGCTGATCTAGTGCCACTGCGGCACTTAGATGCTCTGCTTTGAGGGGTTTAAGTTTTAAGACAGTCACAGCCTTCAATTGTACACTGATTAACGAGACGTAAGTTCCAACTCTAAAGCAAAATCAGGAAAATAATTACATAATGCTATCGACTCAACCCACTCAGGTTAAGAATTCAGGGCTTCAGTATCTCAATTCATCTATCACTCCAGACCCAAACAATGGTGGGTCAAACCCCTCACCGAATCAGAAACTCCTACCTCTAACCGCCAAAGTTAACAGCCGTGACTGCTTGGAAATTGGTGGTTGCGATGTGACGACTCTAGTCGAGCAATTTGGATCCCCCCTTTACATTCTCGACGAAGTAACCTTTAGAACTGCTTGTCATCAGTATCGGGAAGCCTTTGCTAACTACTACCCCGGAGAATCTCTAGTCCTCTACGCTTCTAAAGCCTGGAATTGTTTAGCAATTTGTGCGATCGCAAACTCTGAAAGCCTCGGAATCGATGTGGTTTCTGGTGGTGAGCTGTACACTGCTCTACAAGCTGGTGTTAGTGCTGACAAACTCTATTTCCATGGCAATAATAAATCTACTAGTGAACTGGAACTAGCTACCGAGAGTGGCTGCACCATCGTAGTGGATAACTGGCTGGAGTTAAAAGCCCTGGCTTCGTTACCACAACAGAGTATCCGGATCATGATTCGCTTGACCCCAGGGATCGAGTGTCACACCCACGAATACATCCGCACTGGTCACCTAGACAGTAAGTTTGGCTTTGATCCCGATACCTGGGATGAAGTTTTTACCTTTATCAGCCAACACCCAACCCTCAACTTTGTTGGTTTACACGCCCATATTGGCTCTCAGATTTTTGAGAGGCAACCCCATCAAGATCTGGCGAAAGTGCTAGTTGAGTGTATTGTTAAAGCGGCTGACTACGATTTACAAGTACAAGAGATAAATGTAGGAGGAGGCTTAGGGATTTGTTATCTAGAATCCGATGACCCCCCTAGTATTGATGATTGGGTTAAGGGAGTCTGTGACTCCGTTGTTGCTGCTTGCACTTCTCGGGAACTCGTCCTACCAAAACTGCTATCAGAACCTGGGCGTTCCATTGTTGGTCCAGCCTGTGTAACAGCCTACACTTTAGGGAGTTCTAAAGTGATCCCCGAAATCCGGACTTACTTGACAGTTGATGGAGGTATGTCAGATAATCCGCGTCCGATTACCTACCAATCCGTTTATCGCTCTGTGGTTGCCAACCGGATGTCAGATCCCCTAACCGAAAAAATCACAATTGCTGGTAAACATTGTGAATCAGGGGACATTTTGATTAAAGATGCCACCTTACCTCAAACTCAACCAGGAGATATTTTAGTGGTAATGGCTACTGGTGCCTACAATTACAGCATGGCATCTAATTACAATCGGTTACCCAGACCAGCAGCAGTTTTAGTCAAGGACGGAGAAGCCCAGGTGATTGTGCAGCGGGAAACTTACCAAGATTTAATTCGCCTAGATCGAATGCCAGAACGACTCACCCAGAGCATAAATTAGCTAAAAGCTAAAAGCTAAAAGCTAAAAGCTAAAAGCTAAAAGCTAAAAGCTATTGGTTGTTGATGGTTGACTTTTGGCTAACCGCCAATCATTAACCATTAACCATTAACCATTAACTTTTTAATAACTAATCACTTGGCTGACGCTAAAATCAAGCCAGTTCGATTCCATCTCCATCCTTAATTCTTTCCTGAACGTTCAATGCCTCCGTTGCCGGGTCCTGGTACTGACCATAGCTGGGCTCAGTCATTGTTGCTTCACAGCATCGATGTTGGGTTGGTTCTAGCCCTTACTTATCTTGTGCTCCTCATCATTGGGGAGCGACGCACCTTATGGATGGTTCGAGGGCTAATTGTCCTGATGTTAGCCGCAGCAGTAAGTAATAGGTTAGGGTTGACGCTATTGAGTTTTGTGCTAGAAAAGTTGGTGGTTGGCTCAGCTGTGGCAATGGCTGTCATCTTCCAATCAGAGTTTCGTCGATTTCTTGAACAGTTAGGTCGAGGAGAGATTGTTCAGTTGTTTCAAGGACAACGACGTCCCACTCCTAAGCCTGACAGTGTAATCAATGAAATCGTAGACGCGGTCAAAGAGTTGTCTCAAAATCGAGTTGGCGCTTTGATAACTTTAGAAACCAATGGTCCAATTGATGAGCGGGATGTTTCTGTACCAGGTGTTCAGCTCAATGCTGAAATTTCTAAAGAACTACTGCAAACCATTTTCCAAACAACTACGTTGTTACACGATGGAGCTGTATTAATTCGTGGCTCTCGGGTTGTGGCTGCGGGGGTGATTTTGCCTCTTTCTGAGCGCACAGCCTCTCGGAAGCTGGGTACCCGCCATCGGGCTGCCATGGGAATTACAGAACGTGTCGAAAATTGCCTTTGTATTGTTGTATCTGAAGAGACGGGTTCAATTTCTTTGGCGGAAAAAGGAGGATTGTACCGACCACTAACTAGCACGAAACTCAAACAATTGCTAGAGGAACGATTTTCTCCAGTCGTGGATCGTGAGGTAGTTGCTCCAGGTCTACGCAACCTAGGTCGCCAATTCAAGTCCCAGGGACGGGTGCTAGTTTCACGTTTCCTCCGTCTTCCATCATCAACGTCTCAAGAGAAAAAATAACTGCTATGCAAACTATCCTAAACAAATTACCAAGCGACCTTTCACCAGACCGTTTGCCTAGACATGTGGCAGTGATTATGGATGGCAATGGTCGCTGGGCAAAACGCCGGGGACTACCTCGGGTTATAGGACATCGGCAAGGGGTGGAGGCTCTCAAAAAACTACTGCGTTGTTGTGATGATTGGGGAATCAAAGCCCTTACCGCCTATGCATTTTCTACAGAAAACTGGGGACGTCCCTTAGAAGAGGTCGAGTTTCTGATGACCTTGTTCGAGCGAGTTTTGGCTAGAGAACTTCAAGAAATGATGGAGGAGAATGTTCGGATTCAGTTTGTGGGAAATTTGACGGCCTTACCACCATCGTTGCAAGCACAAATTGAGCATTCTATGAATGAAACTCTGAATAATACTGGCATTCAGTTTACTGTGGCTACTAACTACGGAGCACGCCAGGAAATTATACAAGCCTGTAGAGCCATTGCTACTCAGGTCCAGCTTGGTCACATCCAACCAGATGACATTGACGAAGCCCTATTTTCACGCCATCTCTATACTGCCAATATCTGTGACCCAGACTTGCTAATTCGCACTAGTGGGGAAATGCGCTTGAGCAATTTCCTGCTTTGGCAAATGGCTTATGGGGAACTCTACATCACAGATACCCTATGGCCAGATTTTGACCGTGGACAGTTTCACCGTGCTTTGTCTACTTATCAGCAGCGTGAACGTCGGTTTGGAAAAGTCTAAGAATGGTTAAAGGTTTTTTAGTTGAAGGTTTTTTAGTTAAACGCGATCGCGTTTAACTAAAAAACCTTCTAACCTTCTAACTTTCAATGACCGCAGACCCTTCACCCACTAAGGACCACAGAAAACTGCATCTTCTATATCTTTGCGGCTGAGGGAATACTTGAAAGATCGTTGAACATCTTGTCCATCTTCCCCAGACTTGAGGTAGCGCACGATTAGCTCCTCTACCTCAAGGCAAAGTTCTGCTTTCCAGGTAGGCCGATCAACACGCCAGCAATGTAGATCATTACTGTCTTGTTCACATCCTAGTATTTTCAGCCAGCTTTCTATTTCAGGTAGAGGGTGGTTATACAAGGGGGTATCACCTGGCGGAAGTGTCATATCGAGTCCGGTTAACTATTTATAATTATTGGTGGTACATCAGTATGAAATTGAAAATTATGAATGGTCACATGACAATTTTCAATTAACAATTAAGACAATTAACATTTATGGGATAAACCCTATTATAAGGGATTAACCAGACTTAATCTTATAAGTTATTCTTGATCAGTTATTCTGAGGAATGGGTTATCTGGGTTTTTTGGGCTGATTGGTTATTAACCGGTATTTGACTATCCAAATTATCAGGTTTTGCCTGTTGAATAGAATTAATCTCGGGTAAAGTAAGCAAATCATGACCACTGGGTTTAGAAATTAGCAGAGCAGCTTCACCTTGGGTTAATCCAATCGCTATGGCTAGTAGTAAGCAGCCTAAAAAGGTTAGTCCTAAAATGAATAGGACAAAAATCTCCCCAGCTGAAAGGGGGCGGTCAGTGGGATCAAGGTAAGCTGAGGACGAGGAGCTTGGTGGCTTTTGATTAACCGGATTGTTTAAACTAGGGGGTGGCTGAATCACATTGAGGCGGGAATAACCAATTTTTTGGTCATAGATTGCTCGTCGCTCTGGATTACTCAGGGTAGCATAGGCTTGGTTCAGCTTTTGGAATTTAATCGTGGCAGTTTCAGTGGGTAATTCGGTTGTATCAGGATGATAGCGCTTACTGAGTTGCCGATAGGCACGTCTGATAGCTATGGGTGATGCACTAGGGTGCAATCCCAGTATTTCGTAATAACTCGTGGAGTTTGGGCTTTCGCGATTCCTAATGTTTTGTCTGACCCGATCTTGTGCCACTTCAGTTTTATCCTAACTGGTTAGACAACGCTTTCGATTATTGTGACATTTGGAAGGATCCTGATCGTTTAATCAGGGCACAAAACCTAACAATTACGGGTTACCAAGCTTCACTTCGCGTATTATAGTGAGCATGGGAGCGGTTATCCTGACCCGTGGTTAAACCATTCCTTTTCAACTAAGGTTTAGCTAATTGCAATATCAAGAGCTAAATTAGGTTAAATGTGACATGCCACACCACGAATTGCTGACAACAACAGCCACCCCAAGGTATTAACCCGAAAATCAAACAGAGTTACATCCAGCAGATTGAATAGAGTACAGCTGCTAAAAGCCACCAGATAACTAAACAGAATTAAGTTGTCTTGATGCCAATCTTGTCTAGTGGTAGTGGTCGCAACGGTTGACCAAACCCTTAATAGTTGGATACCTTGAACCATAATCCAGCCAACTAATCCACTCAACATCAGTGTGCCTGGGATCCCAGTTTCAGCAGTCAACATTAGAGGTAGATTATGGGGATGACCAAGCCAGACTTCCATTTGTGACTGGTAAAGAGGAGTGAAATTGCGTAACCCCCAACCAAACCAGGGACGTTCCTGAATCATTGACCAAGTAAATTTCCACTGGGTTGTCCTCAAGGTAGCGATGGGTCGGTCGGGATACAACTGGTCAGACAATCGCATCCAAAAGTATGCTGGGACAATACTACGCAGCCATTGACGCCCTAGCATTGGACCAAATGATGCCCAAAGAATACTACCAACAGCAGCAGTAACTGCTGTCACTACCCAGTACCAACCTAAGTAAAGGGCAAAGGCAAGGCAAGCCAAAACAGCGATTATCCAAGCATTGCGGGAGGTGGTCAAAACTAATGCGATCGCATTACCGATCACCACCACACTCAACAACAACAGCGGATAATCAAATCGATGCCAGCTCCAACGCCTAGCTTGAAACCTCTCAATCCACAGCCCTATTCCTAAAATTAATGGTATTTGTAGATAAGCGGCTAGGATATTGGCATACAAAAACACTGAATCCATCCGACCTGGAGGATTACCGTTAGCTACCAAGGTTGAACCAAAGACTAGTGATAAGACTTTTGGGCTAGTCCAACCCAAAACCATCTGAGCAAAGCCCAGGATGGTTACTGCTAGGGAAGGAATAACTAGAATCCAGGCTAATTGCCTCAGCTGTGCTGGGGTTTTGATGAGCGTAGACAAACCAGCGAAAACGGCGAAGAAGGGGATAAAATTGCCTAAACCTAGGAACGCTTCTGTGGGGTTATAGGCTAAACTAGCAGTAATGAGCAACCAGATACTCAAAATAGCCAAGCCCCAGTTTAGGGGTTTTGAGATCATACTGGCGTACTTTTGCCGCCATGTATCTCCCACAGCTAGTAATAACCCCACTGCGCCTAAAGCTGGAAATAGGGGAAAGATAAGAGTTCCCAGCTTAGCGCAGTTCCAAGCTATTTGTAGGTGATTGTCTGAATGTCTATTCTTTCCCAAGAACCAATTAACCACTAACCACTACTATCAATCTAAACTGGTTCCCAGCACTCAGCACGAGTCAGGCGAATTTGTGCTAAGGTTAAGATAGTTGGGATAATCCGACCGTAGTTGGTTGCGATCGCTCTCCAGCCCAGGTCAACGAAGAAATAGCTCCACATGATCGGACCTAGGCAGGCAAAAACACTCCGAGTAACCCCATAACGAGCAGCACTGAGTGCCATTCCCTGTCGTGCTGTTTGTAGTGTAAAGTAGTTCTGAAACTGAGCTGCTGCTGCCAAACCCCCCTTCACTAGGGCTTGTTTAGCCACCTGATAGCGAGCGAAATGTAGGGCAAACTGGCGTGCAACCTGTTGTAGTATTATTGGCTTTAGAATTGAGGTCAATGCTAGGGCGCTACCACCTTTGAGTAAAAACTCGATAGGATTGTGCTGGATTTGAACAGGTAAGGGTTCAGGGAGTTTTGAATTAGCTAAGGATTTTTTTACCTGTACTGTTAGGGATTGCTGCTCTTGGGTTGGTAAGCGTTTCCAGGTTTTCTCCATTAGGTGAAGAAATATTTCTGCTTCCAAGTCAGTTGTAGTCAGACGTTGATAGTAAGGAATTTTGAGGTAACGACAAACTTGAATCAGGGCTTGTCGGTAGGTTACTTCACTCGTTCGTCCCTTGAGTACTGTTACTCCATCTGCTGCCAAGAAGCGAAATCGCTCTTCCAGGGAATCCAACCAAGCTTCACGGTTTTGGCTTTGGATATCGATTGGCTCAGGGAGCTGAAGGTAATCTAAGGGATTAAACCTACGACAGAATAGAATGTCTGTCATTTGTTGTAACTCTTCAACGGTTGCTAACTCTAACGCAGTTCTCAGCTCATCCAACGTTCTTCCCTCCACAACCCCGTTTTTTGTGCTGTCATCTATTCTACTCCTATCAGTTTTCTAGTAGGAGTTTGAATCTACTTTGATGTATTAAGCTGTTAGGCATTTGGCAGCTATGCTGAAGCGACGGCTGCGCCTTTATGGGTAGATTTGTCCCACTTGTGCTTTGCATCAAGACACAGACAAGAGTTTCAGGTTTTTTTTTGATTTAATCAAGCAATGCAGTCGGCTCAACTAGGACAAGGAGGGAATAAGGGAATTACCGCCATGGGATTCTTGGGTATTGGCAGGTTTTAGACAGGCTAAACCAAAAAAACAATGAGTTGCTTGAGTTACTTGTATACTACACTTGCAATACACTTAAAATGAAGCGTCAAGTTTTTAGGGGCAAGATGACTCAAGAAATTTACCGCGATTGGCGCAGTCGTTTTACTCCAATGGTTTTGCTCGAATTAGGCCACGCGGGGCGCGTAGCGGCTCTGAACGCGCCCCGCGTGGCCTTTGGCCTTAAGAGTATCGCAACAGAAGTCTTGACACTTACCACAGCCGATCATGCTCAGTATGCTACTCTGGTAAACGGTGACTACATTAAAACTTCCCATAGCCAGCAGCGGTAAGGATTTTGAAGAAACTTTTATTGATGAAGAGGCGAGTTCAAGTTAAACCCAATTCTAAACATCAAAAGATAGAAGACAAGGCCAAAGGCCACGCTACGCGATCAGACGATGGGACACTCAAGGTGCATTTAAAGTCACCACCTGTAGATGGGCTTTGCCAATCAGGAGTTAATTGGGTTGCTTGCTCAAAGGATTAATGTACCAGAGTCTCGTATCAAAATTAAGTCAGGTTTATCCTCAAGGAATAAATTCATTGAAATCAACACCAATCCCTAGCTAGCTGCAATAGGTCACCGATGACCAATAGTCAGGATTAGCCCAAATGTAACTTAAATCCCTGGGATTGGAGGATAAGTGCGGACAATAGAACTCCAAGCAAATCCAAAATCCCAGTTGATAGCCTTCGTGGTAAGCACGGAGCTAGAGTCCAAACAGCGCCAGACTGACAAGCAATCGGATATGCTTAGTTTTGGTGTATTAGTATTTTATTTAAACAACACAAGTGTCAATCTCTTCATCTACTGCCCCAGAAGTCAGCACACTTCAGAAAACTGTAGTTACTATCGTTATCGCCATGTCCCCTTTGGGAGTAATCGCTGCGATAGTAGTTATGTTGCTTCAGAAACTGAACGTCCAGCCTCTCGATATTGGTCTTTTTCTCGGGATGTACATCCTGAATTTCATCGGTATTACCGTCGGTTATCACAGGCTTTTTAGCCATCGTGCCTTTCAGACTGGACCCTTTATAAGGGCATTCTTAGCCATTGCTGGATGTATGGCCGCTCAAGGACCAGTCACTAGCTGGGTTCACCATCATCGCTGCCATCATCTTTACTCTGACCAAGACGGAGACACTCACTCACCCCATCTTCACCAGGGAGGATTTTGGGGATTTATCCAAGGGTTTTGGCATTCCCATATTGCTTGGATTGTGAATGTGGATTGGCAGCCTCCCTATAAGTATGCTCCTGACCTAATCAAGGACAAGCTGATCCGAAGAATAGACAACCTCTACGTCTTTTGGGTATTGCTGTCCCTGTTAATTCCTGGTTTCCTGGGTGGAGTCTTGACTGGTTCTGTCTCAGGAGTCTTAGGTGGTTTAATCTGGGGCGGAGCATTTCGGATTTTTCTGGTGCGTCAAATCACTTTTTGTGTCAACTCAGTTTGCCACTTGTGGGGAAACGAGCTTTTCACTACCTCTGATATGAGCAAGAACAATCCAATCGTAGCTATCTTGACCCTTGGTGAAGGATGGCACAATAATCACCATGCTTTTCCAAACTCAGCAAGATTTGGACATCATTGGTGGCAACTTGACCTGGGTTGGTCCTTCATTCTGCTGCTTCAGGGCTTAGGACTGGCCTGGAATGTCAAATTACCATCCAAAGACGAACTGCAACCTAGAAGTATCTAATCCCAGGATTAAGAATTTCAGGTGAACTACCTATCGCTGCGCACGCCCCTCGCGAGGGGCTTTCTAGTTCATGGGGTACTGTGTTCTAGACGCTTAATAGACAATATCTCTAGATGTTCCCTCCCCCTGTTAAACTAGAAAAGGCTATGTTGCTCAAAGCTAAGGTTGTAAAGCCTTGGAGTGTAAGAGCAAGCTGCGCTATGGTCATGGCTAGCATGTCAAATCCAGGAGAACAACATTAGTGCTAACACTTGGCGTAAATATCGACCATATTGCCACAATTCGTCAGGCACGGCGCACTGTAGAACCTGACCCAGTGGCAGCAGCGGTGTTGGCAGAGCTTGCTGGTGCGGATGGCATCACCGCACATCTAAGAGAGGACCGACGTCACATTCAACAGAGGGACATTGCTCTGTTAAGACAAACGGTGCGAACTCATCTGAATTTGGAAATGGCACCTACCGATGAAATGGTAGCGATCGCTCTAGAGGTTAAACCCGATTACGTTACCCTCGTACCAGAAAAACGAGAAGAAGTGACTACCGAGGGAGGGCTAGATGTAGCAGGGCAAATGCCTCGCCTTAGTGAGGTTGTAGCCCAGTTACAGAGCGCTGGTATTCCCGTTAGCTTATTTATAGACGCTGATCCTGCCCAAATCGATGCTTCTGCTAAAACAAAAGCTAAATTTATTGAGCTGCACACAGGGAGTTATGCAGAAGCTACTGATGAAATCAGTCAGGCTAAAGAATTAAAAGTGTTGGCCTCCGGATGCCAACAAGCGATTGCTGCTGGCTTACGAGTCAATGCTGGTCATGGTCTTACCTACTGGAATGTTCACCCGGTTGCTTGTATCGAAGGTATGGAAGAACTCAATATTGGTCATAGCATCATTGCTAGGGCATCTCTGGTAGGTATAGAACGGGCGGTCAGAGAAATGAAACAAGCGATGCAAGGTAAATTTTGAGCTTTCCTTAGTAAATGAAATTATGCAAACTTACTACTACGTTTTAGCCAGTCAAAAGTTCCTTGAAGAAGAACCATTGGAGGAAGTACTTCGGGAACGTACCAGGCACTACCATGAACAGGAAAAAGAAATAGACTTTTGGTTAGTCAACCAGCCAGCATTCTTGGAAAGTGCCCAAATGTCCCAGGTCAAACAAGAATGTCCGCAACCAGCAACGGCGATCATTTCTACTAATCCTAAGTTCATCACCTGGTTAAAGCTGCGCCTAGAATTTGTCAAAACTGGTGAATTTCAGGCACCATCAGATAGTATACCTGACCCTCTAGCGTCTCTGGCATCAGTTTAATGGTTAGTTTTTTGCTTCCAAGACAGTGGCTATCGGTCTACTATCTAATCATCTATGACCAGGGAAACAATACAGTTTATTTTACAAATTTTCTCGATAGCACTGGCTGCTTTAGCTGGTGTCTTTGATTCGGTGTATGCTCAACCAATAACTCCTCAATGCCAACCACCACAAAACGACGAGTACATTTTGTTAGTGCTTAGCCGAATTAGGAAAAATCACGAACAAATTCAAAGAATTTTACCTAATAGCGCAAAAACTGATTTTTGTCAATATTTGGAAGATAGAGTAACTCGGGTTGGCGGTTTCAGAGGGATTAACGATGCCAAAGATTGGGCACGCTATCTGGATCAGGTAGTTGGATATTCAGCTTTTGTAGTTCAATCTCCACCGTCAAGCCAGCCTAATACTATACAGCCTACTACCATACCAAGTTATACTCCTCAGGGATTGGGTGATGGTTATGCGGTTCTGGTGGACTACTTCAATCAACCAGAAGTGGCATCCCGACTAGAGCAACTACTGGGCGTCAATGTTGGCTTGGTTTCTTATGCTCAGCGACCTTACTTACTGACAGTACACACAACTAGTGAAACCCAAGCTAACTCAATCTTAAGGCGACTGAGCGCAGAGGGTTTTTGGGCAATGGTTGTTGATAGTCGCCGAGTTACCCTACTAAAACGTAAGGTAGTNCAGGGATTTTCAACTAGCTGTACCAGCCCGTAAGGTTGTTTACTACTTCCCGTTGATTAGCTGACTGCTGACAGCACCTCAAGTAGCGTGGCCAACGGCCAACGGCTGAATACTTACCCGAAAACAATGCTAATGGAGTAAATCAAGCAGTAGTATAAATTCAAAAATAATGGTAAAAAAAGACGATGCTCAAAAAAGCTTTAGTGACCGGATCAGCAGTGGGAATTGGAAGATCGATCGCTCTCGATTTAGCTAGTAAAGGATTTGATGTTGCATTTCACTATAACCGGAGTGAAGAAGCAGCCAAGCAAGCTTGTGAGGAAGCAGCGACTCACGGAGTAAAAGCGATCGCCCTACAAGCAGATGTAACTAACCCCGAGCAGGCAAAATCTCTGGTAGAACAGACGGTTGAGCAATTAGGTGGTTTGTCTGTTGTAGTCAATGTTGTAGGTAATTATCTCTACAAACTAACTAGCGAAATATCAACAGAGGAGTGGCATGAAATTCTTGACTCCAACCTTAATTGCACTTTTTACATTACTCAAGCAGCAATTCCCTATCTCAAAGCAGCTAACTGGGGACGTATTATCAATTTTGCGACTACACGTGCACATCATGTGACAGCACGTGAGAACCATGCAATTTATATCATCGCTAAAACTGGGATTATCATTTATACCAAATCTATAGCTAAGGAGTTGGCAAAAGATAATATCAAGATCACTGCCAATGTAATTGCACCAGGAGTAGCCGAAAATTCTATTGGCTTAGAGGAAGTGGTACCTCTGTTACCCATGAAAAGACCGGCAACCTTGCAAGAAATGAACAATGCTGTGTGGTTTTTTATTAATCCCGAAGCAGATTACATAACAGGACAAGTCTTGGAAGTATCGGGAGGCTATCAGCTATAGAATCTGATTCATATCCTGATAGGATAGCCTTGATTTATGACATTAAAATTATCGGTTAAAGTCTTATAAATATGCTTAGTTTAAAAGATTTATATGAAATTTATGACAAACATCAAGATTCTTTTGATGCAAAAGTTGAAGAATTCACCATTGGAAACAGGTTTTTTAACTTTAATGAAAAACCAGCGATTTTAGGAGTGATTAATCTTTCCACTGATTCTGCCTATAAAACTAGCATCTGTTATAGTTCAGAACAAGCAATTAATCGTGCTAAAGTTTTGACGGCGCAAGGTGCCGATTTAGTAGATATAGGTAGTGAAGCTACAGGGGCAACATCGGCAAGAGTAGATGATTTTAAACAAAACAGTAAACTTATACCTGTTATTGAATCTCTAAAAAAAGAAAATGTATTGACATCTATTGAAACCTATTATCCAGAAGTAGCTAGAGAATGTTTACGGGCTGGTGCAAATGTTATTAACTTAACTGGAGGAGAAAATAGTCAGGAAATTTACAAGGCTGTATCTGAGTTCGATGCAGGAATTATTATCTGTTACTTGCAAGGTAAAAACGCAAGAGAAATCGGTGAGTATAAATTGACTGATGATCCATATGATTATTTGGCGAAGGAGATAGAAACAGCAACTAAACTAGGTGTGAAAAAGATTTTTATCGATCCTGGGATGGGTTTTGACTATAAAAACTTTGACGACAAGCATAAGTCCCTGAGGATTAAATATCAAATACAAACTCTTTTAAATTCTTTTAGATTGAGAAAGTTAGGGTTTCCTATTTGTAATATACTTCCCAGTGCACTGGAATATTTTGGGGAAGAATTCAGAAGTGCTGAACCTTTCTTTGCAGTCCTAGCAGCACTAGGTAAAACCGATTTGTTGAGAACTCATGAAGTACCTAAGATTAAAGCTGTTTTAGATACTCTTAGTTTATTTTAAATCAAAACTAATGACATCAAGTTTTACCTCCTTTAACGAGGCGCAGTGGGCTCCCGGCTCCTCTCCGTGGTGTTGTGGCTGTCCTAAGTGTGCTTTTTCCTTCGCGTTGATCGAAGCTGCAACAGATTATGATTTTGCTATCGATGTAGTGGGAGAAGACTTATTCAGCCTCAAGAAACTTGAGGAACTGTGGATACGTCTGTTTGACCCAAGGGCTGAGAAACCATTTGAATGTGTTGGGGAAAAGTGTGAAACTTTGATGGCATTAGTTCAATGTAAACAACAGCGTATCAAGAATGGTCAACCCTTCGGTGCTCTTGCTGAGATACCAGATGTTAAGTTTGACAACTCTCTGCTGATGATATCTCCTCCCAAGAATAGTCCTACGCCTCACAGAGATAAACTAGATTCTGTCTGCAAATTCTGAGTACTTCATAGCGTATGATAAACGCTATATATGATAGTAAGTATAGATTTGCTTTTCCAGATAGTCTTCAATTAACACGCGAGTGTAGCTATTGAGAGGAAACTCCAGAGCTTTTTCGGGAGTCACCCATGCCCATTCCTCAATTTCTTCGTTGGGAGTGATGCTTTCCCTGGCAGAAAAGGCATAGTAATTAACCATGATGAAATGGGCTTCTCGCACAAACTGTGAGTCCAACACTGCTTCTTGTAGCAACCCAAAGCGTACCTGGGTCAAATCTAGACCAACTTCTTCCCGAAACTCCCTGAGGAGTGCATCCTCAAGAGTTTCACCCCATTCTACTTTACCTCCTGGTACACCCCATTGACCCCGCCATTTAGTGGTTTTGACAATCAAAATTCGTCCACTTGTAGTTAAGACAAGTGCCCCTACCGTAGTCAAAGGAAACTGCCCCTGCACAGATAGCCCTCCATTTGTGATTTCCTCTGGAATCCCATTGAAATGCTTGTTTTGTTGAATTTTTTGTTTCACAGAGATACCTGGAATAGCTTAGCGCAGTTTCCAATCTTTAAGGATCACAATTTGATATCACCAATCACCAATCCTAATTTCTGGGCTAGTGGGCAGTAAATCAGGATTTTGTGAATTTCAGGGTAATGGTCTAAGCTATTCCCTGTTTAAAACTTGATTGTCCCAATACTCTACCATGCCCAAACGCGCTTATTGTCTAGTTGAGCAACAATGAACGACCCAAGAGTGAAAAACTGTCACATGCCTTCTATCCACTGGCAAGGCATTTCAGGGGAAGTCTGATCTGCTAACTCTCGAGACCTTAAATAACTTCCAGGCCATCAGGAGCTGTTATGTATAATAGTTAAACTCCCCAGGCAAGATTCGAACTTGCGACCAATCGGTTAACAGCCGACCGCTCTACCGCTGAGCTACTGAGGATTGCCAAACAATTGCTCTTCACATCTACTGATTATAATCATAAATTACAGAGTCTGGCAAGTATTTTCGCAAATTTTTTTGAAATCACTGTTGTGTAAGGAGTTTTGAGTACATATTACAGTTAGCGCAAACTAGTCAACAGTAGTTAGTCAGCTAACTATCAGCCAGTCAGTAGTCAACAATATTATCCTAATGGTTGACTTCTTGCCACTGATTACGAGGCTTGAGTGGGGAACCGCTTGATTCAACGTTGACGTTGAGCAACGGTTTTTGGTTAACCCCTGATTGCTTTTGTTTTTCTAACACTGCTCTGGCTAATGCAGCTTTTCGTTCCACTTCTTCCTTTAAATGCTGCTTACGGGAATACTCAGCTATCTTGATTCTCGCTTTCTGGTAGGTGGGGGTTTCCTTAGGGATTTGAGACAAATACACTAGCGCTTGAATAAAGTTACCCTGTCCTCCTTGTTCATAGGCTTCTTGTAACAAGTACTCTGCTCGAATCTGTTGCTTTTGCTGATATTCCTTCAGCTTTGGTTGGACTTTAGCACCGGTGCGGGTTTCTGGATGGATTTGTTCGAGTAGTGCGATCGCATTGCTAAAGTCTTGGGCTAATGCTTGTTTGTAGGCTTGCTTTAATAACCCTTGGGCTTGTGCTTCAAGGCGAGGTTTTGCCTTCTTGACTAAGGGCTCCATCTTCTTTTGCCAAAAGCCAATTGAGGGCATTTTATCGTATCCCTCAAGCACATCTGACCATCGTTCTTGATAAAAGGCTTGCTCTGTAGCCTTAAATACAGCTTCAGCACCTTGCCATTGTTGCTGCCACTGTTGAACCGTGTCTAGGGATTGTTCATAGATCAGACTATCGCTAGGAATTGATTCTGCTAGTGCGATCGCTTCGTCGAAATTACCGGCTTGATAGTGTTTGATTGCCTTTTGTAGAATATCAAATTCAGAACGAGACGCAGAAGCATTGAGTAAAGCATAAAGTCCAATTAAAATAGCTATACCATTGGAGCTTGCTGCTCCGAGTCCGATTCTTTTCAGTAAAGGTGGCAATTTTGGCCAGCTATACAGGGCAAATTCACGAACATACACTTTCCAATGTAATTCCGGCTCATCAGTGCTAAGTAATAACTCATTCTTACTAGTTTTTGATTTTTTATTGTTAATTTTTGAATCGTTATTACAATTTTTTGAGTCTTTAATACTAAATTTTGATTCTTTATGACAACTTTCTGAGTTTTTATTCTTAAGCGTATCTTGCTCAGTTTTGACTCCTGAGTCAGACAATGGCGTTGCCTGTTTTAATTGTTGTGAGCTAGACTCCCTAGTCAGTGCTGAGTGTTCAACTTTGACTTCTGAGTCAGACAATGGCGTTGCCTGTTTTAATTCTTGTGAGCTAGACTCCCTAGTCAGTGCTGAGTGTTCAACGGTAACCCTTGAGTCAGACTTAGCATCTAGCACGTTTAATTCAAAAGTGTCATTGTCACTAAACTTGATACTGAGTGCTGAGTGCTCCGTGATCAGTTCTGAGTCAGACTTAGCAATAGATACTTTTAACTCAGGACTTTGAGTACACATGAGTGTTTTAAGTACAATTAAGGCATCATTAGCTGACTGATAGCGTCGTTTGCTGTTGTAAGACACCATATGGTTGAGTACAAACGCCATTTTATCGCTAACCGATACATGTTTTCGCCAATCAATCTCACCAGTCTCAGGGTCAGCCAATTGCATTGGGGTCATGCCTGTGAGGGCGTGAATCGCAATCATTCCTAGGGAATAAATGTCACTGTTAGGAAAGGATTGACCAGCAAGTTGCTCTGGGGGTATGTAGGCAAAGGGACGAATTGTTTTCGATGCATCAGAATCAGACGATAGGATCTCGCTCAGATCGGCTTGGATTGACTTTGAATTAATCAGCTCAGCAGCACCAAAGTCAATCAAAACTAGCCTACAGTCTGACTCTCGTCTGATTAGGTTATTGGGTTTGAGGTCTCTATGAATTATTCCTTGGCGGTGAATAAATTCTAGGATGCCTAAAACATCTTCTAATAGTTGAATGCACTGGTTTTCGCTATAGCGTTTATTACTGTTTTGACTGAGTGGTAGTTCAGTACTAAGAGTTTCTCCGACAATTAAGTTTTGAACTAAGTAAAATCCCTGGTGATCTTCAAAATAATCAAGTAGACGGGGAATTTGGTTATGGCTGCCCAGTTTGATCAAGGTTTGAGCTTCATTGAGCCAGAGACGTTTAAGAAATTGCCATTTTTGAGGATCATCGCTTTTGGGCTGAAGATACTTAATCACATAGCGGGGATAGCTCTGTTGTCGGGTATCCTCTGCGATATAGGTTTTGCCAAATGCCCCAGCACTTAAAGATTCAATGATTTTATAACGCCCGTTGAGGAGCTTTCCCCATAAGGAATGATTTGGATTAATTTTCAAAGAATTTTTTCCTACCAGAATCACTTCTATTTAGTTTTTTTCAAGAAACCAACAGTGTTTCCGGAATTAGTGGTTTGCAGAAGTAATTAGATTTGCTGTAGTGTCACCCGGTAGGAAATTGGATGTAAGCAATCAGCTATATTAAATCAGCTATATTAAATAAGATATATTCAATCAGCTATAGCAGTCCCCAGGGTAGTTAGGACATGACAAAAGTCTCAAACCTAAGTAAGCGCAAGAGTTTGACTTGTGACTTGTGACTTGTGACTTCTGCTATATCAGTGATCAGCCATTTTAATGATTAACCTTACTCCCGTTGCGGGATGATCTGACCATTGTTGACAACCCCAAAGCTTCTACTCTTCTCCCCTCTTCCCTCTCCGGATTTTGTCCTCATTTGCTACAACAGAAAGCAACTGGGTATCAAAACTATATGCCAGGATAGATATTAGATTTGTGTTCTTCGGTGGTCATCATATCCGCTTCTTAAACATGGAAAGTTGAAATTAGCACTATGAGCAAGGATTTAGACTTTAGCCCCCAGGGCTATGAAATTAAACAAGAATTAGGACAAAATCACGCTGGGGGTAGAGTCACCTACCTGGCGACACAACTGGAGACTCAGCAACCGGTTGTGATTAAGCAATTGCAGTTTTCCCAATTAGGCACTAGCTGGGCAGAATACGACACTTATGAGCGAGAAATTAAACTCCTGCAGCAGCTCAATCATCCTAGTATTCCTCGCTATATCGATTCTTTTGACACTCCCACTGGATTTTGCTTAGTCCAAGAATATAAACCAGCACCTTCCCTCGCGGAAAATTACCAGTGGACACCACAAGAAGTTAAGCAAATTGCGATCGCGGTCTTGGAAGTCTTGGTTTACTTGCAACAGCGCCAACCTCCTGTGATTCATCGAGATATTAAACCAGAAAATATTTTGGTTGATAGACAGGGAAACTTGAAGGTGTATCTAGTAGATTTCGGTTTTGCCCGGATAGCAGGTGGGGATGTGACCCTCAGTAGCGTTGTTAAAGGTAGTGTAGGGTTTATGCCACCAGAGCAGATGTTTAATCGGCAATTGACCAAAGCATCTGATCTGTATAGCTTAGGAATAACCCTGATTTGCTTGCTGACAGGGACAAAATCTAGCGATATCAACACCTTAGTTGATGAGAATTATCGGATTAATTTCAAATCACTGTTGCCCAAGCTAAATCCTCAGTTTATTCATTGGCTGCACAAAATGGTGGCACCTAACCTCAAACATCGCTATCCCGATGCAGCAACTGCCCTAAAAGCCCTGAAGCCAATTGATGTGGTGAATGATCTCACTCCTCTAAAAACACTGTTGCGGGCGATACAACCAACAAAAGCAGTAGTAAAACTTGCCACCCTCAGCCTTGTGGCTGCTTCTTCATCAGCTATAACCTATGGCTGGGTCACTAGTCCAGCCAGACAATTGCTCACCAGTGGAGAATGCCCAGGCTGCAATCTCCCAAATACCAACCTACAGGATAAAAACCTCAAGCAAGCTAAGCTAGAGGGGGCTAATCTCAGTGGTGCCGACCTAGAGGGGGCTAATCTGTGGAGAGCTAACCTCAGGGGGGCTAACCTGTGGGGTGCTAACCTAGAGGGGGCTAACCTAAACGGTGCTCGCTTGAATGGTGCTAACCTGGGCGGGGCTAATCTCAAGGGCGCTAACTTTGACATCAGGAGGGCTAAGCGCCAAGGCATTAACCTCAAGGGTGCAACTATGCCTGATGGCTCTATACATAAGTAAACTTTTATGCATTAAAAATGCCGGAAGCATTCAGCGGTCAGCCGTGAGCTAAAAGCTCACGCGTGCGCGTTCAGCCGTCAGCTTGAAAGAAACCTTAGCACCTCAATTAGCGTGCCCATAGCCCATAAGCTGATAACTGAACGCGCACGCGTGGGCTTAGCCCATTAACTGAACGCGCACGCGTGGGCGTAGCCCATTAGCTGATAGCTGAATGCTGATAGCTGAATGCTGATAGCTGATAGCACCTCAAGTAGCGTGGGCGTAGCGCATTAGCTTACAACATGCCTAACAGCAAGGCAGAAGGCAGAAGTTAGAAGGCAAAAGGGACAAGAGTTTCAGGTTTTTTAGTGATCTAAGCCAAGGTTGTTTAAATGGGCAACAGCTTAGTCATATCCTGTCTTTTTTAAGACTTATCATTATGGTTTTTTTCGTCAATTTACAATCGATAATTGAAATTGAAATTGACAATTAACAACTAACAATTAACGATTAACCTAAATAATTAGGTGGGCTTAATTATCCGTAAAATAGCGATTGAGATTCAAAATGCTGAAAACCCATTTAATCAAGGCTTTCAGCTTCATTTTCGTATTTTGAGTTTTAACGTTTATTTATGCCCACCTACTTATAAAGTGATTAATCTGACTCGAGATCACTATTAAATTGGCAGATGTGACCAGAACGAGCACGAGAGTATGTCACTGTTGCTATCTCCTTCCAGATTCGCTGTAGCTTGAGTCTAAATTGCTGCTCCGAAAGAGTTTCATCTAACTTTTCTTTAATATAGTTTCGGGCAAGCTGGATCGGTTTGGTAGAGAGAATCAGAGAAATGAATTCTAACTGCTCATTTTCTTCTTGTTCAGGAGTAAATTTTGGGTCAAGAGAGCGGATAGCTTAGTTATCTATCTAACAGTTTAATGAAACTGACATAGGTGCGGGTTTCATCGAACAATTTGTCTTCATTGACTTTATAGAATAAGGGTCCGGTAGCTAAGTCGATTTCCCGTTGACCGCTAGCTTTAACCTGCTCATCTAATAGAATGTCAGCAGTTTCCTCTTCCCATTCTCCGCAGCTAGTGCGAGTGCTAACCGAGAATTGGTTTTCGTCACTTTCCCAAATTTGTTGATAAATATTGGTTTCGCTCATGTCTCTATTTTATAAGTCAAATGATGTAAAGGTTGTTGAGGATATCTATGCCAAGTTAAATGATTGAATTGATGCTTAACGGTTAACGGTCAATAAATTTATCCTAGGCTGACTATTTTCAGGAGGAGACAGTACCCTTGAGGGTACTTTTTTATTGCTCAGTCACCCAGGGGGTAATCTCAAATCGGACTATTAAACTCTTTTAACCCACTCCACCCATTCCAGCGATTCCGTAAGGTAGTGACAATGCAATAGTTTTTTTTACCCCTTGCATCTTCTCCAAAATGTGAATATAATAATAGTATTGTTAAAGCAATGGTTTTACAGCCATGATGATTTCTACCGCACAAGCCGCTGATTTACTGGGTGTTTCCGCCACTCGCGTCCGTTACCTTCTGGGCAAGGGCAGAGTCAAAGGAGCGTATAAGGTCGGTAGAACTTGGGTGATTCCTTTGTTTGATGGCATGCCAGTGGTCACCCCTGGCACTCGTGGACCAAAGCGGAATTGGTCAAAGCGTACAAATTACACGAAGGCTGTGATCCACGTTAATCAGAAAGTCATTCGCCAAAATCACAACACTGGGCAACGCAATCCAGTAATTACGGTAAAACGAGGTTCTAAAAACATTTACGGTCATACGGTAGAAGTCAATGGCCCTTGCCGGGTGATGTATCGCCCTGATAATCCGCTACATTGTGGCGCAAGGGTCTGGATTGAGACTATCTCGGATTTTAAAGTGATCTGAGCCAAGACTTTCAGGAGGTGACAAGCAGCTTGAAAGCATGAAGCAGCAAGCTTTAAATCACATTGACATATCCTTTTGACGAAAAGGACAGGTTTAGCATTTCTAGTTGAGATGTAAACCTAAGAGGTATTTTTTTACTGTCCAATAAAACTCCGTATATCTTTCCCTTCTTGCCTTTTGCCTCTTGTATGCATGCCTCTTGCCTCTTGCCTCTTGCCTTTTTAAGGAATACGTGTATTTACAATCCAGATACAAACGCGATCGCTTAAGAACGATAAACCCTGACCCGCTTATCAGGCTTTTGCTTTCTGACCCATGCTAAAAAATTCTGCATCTGAGGGTCATTTTTTAAAGCTTCACAGGTATTCAATTCGAGAGCTAAACGAGCATTTGGGAATAAAGCATGTATTTGTCGGTGACATGCAGGGCAAATAGTAATCGTTGGACCAGGTTTCATCTTTTTTCGCTTAGTATTTTGTCGCGGTATCAGGTGATGAACTGTTAATCGGTCTACATCTCTTCCACAAAGTTCACAAGTCATTGATAATTATAAAAGTTATGATTTTGGTGAGGTGCTTTCGTCCTAGTTTTTAGGGAGTAGGGAGTAGAGACTAAGCAAGAGGCAAGAGGCAAGAGGCAAGAGGCAAGATAAAAAAAATCCTGTGGACTTCATTACTACGATAACCGTAAAATACTCAGTGTTGAATATCTCAACTAAACATCCAATATCATGAAAGCTTGGTCAATAGTTTCCTATCTAGTTATCGGTATAGTTATCGGTGCTTTTTTAGTGATTATACTACAAAAGTCTACTAAAGTAAATCAGTTACTCAGACGCTACGGTATCCTGAGTACTTCCAGCATTAAGGATAATCAAACCAACCCAGTTCCTGCCAATTTTCAAGGCAAGATGTCCTTATTTATTTTGGCAGGACAGTCGAATATGTCAGGAAGTGGTAAGCTGACACCTGCTAGTTCCGTTACTGACCCCAGAGTTTTTGTTTTTGGAAACGATTACCGCTGGCATCTAGGCCAAGAACCGATTGATTCACCAAGTGGACAAGTTGATCACGTCTCGGAAGATAAGTCAGCTGGAGTCAGTCCTGGGATGGCGTTTGCTACGGAATTGCTCAAATACGATCCTGAGCTGATTGTTGGTTTAATTCCCTGTGCTAAATGGGGTTCTAGTATTCAAGAGTGGCAAAAAAATCTCAGTGAAGATACTTTGTATGGCTCTTGCTTAAAGCGAGCCTATGCAGCTTCACCAATGGGAGAAATTAAAGGTTTATTATTCTTTCAGGGAGAAAGTGATGCCCTTAATCCTCAAGCCTACCCAAGTCGAAAATTTTTCCCTAATCAGTGGGCTGATAAATTTGTTAGGTTAGTAAAAGATTTCCGTGAAGACTTAGGTAAACCTGAGTTACCAGTAGTTTTTGCTCAAATTAGCACCACTACTGATCCAGAAAAGCTCCCGAACTGGGAAACCGTGAAAGCGCAACAGGAAACAGTCCAGTTACCAGCTACTGGGATGATTACTACAGATGACTTGGCTTTGCAAGACCATGTCCACTTGACAACGGAAAGTTATTTGATTGTTGGAAAACGATTTGCTAAAGCATTTTGGCAACTTATTCAAAGATAATACTCAAAGATAATACTCAAAGATAATAGGGTGCATCAAGACAGGGAAAACTAGAGGAAACGTCACCATTGATTCCGGTCAAGCTTGATGAACATCTTATCTAAAACAGTTCCAGGGTTTTTAATTGCTAGCATCGCCATCATTCCAGCAATTCCCACAGTGGTGATTTCAACACCAGCTGCTAAAGCTGTTGCGCAACAAATTACTGTTCGCATTGATGGTCCAAAACAGGGTGGGAGTGGGATAATTGTTGAACGCCAAGGAAATACATATTACATCCTGACTAATGCTCATGTGCTACAAAAAGCTGGCATCTACAGGATTCAAACCCCTGATGGCAATCGTTATCCTGTAGACTCTCGCTACATCAGACGGATGCCAGGAGTAGATTTAGCGATATTACCTTTCATTAGCACCTCTAACTACCCAGTTGCTAGGTTAGGGAATTCCCAGCAAATCAGTGCAGGTCAAAGGGTTTATGTTGCTGGATGGCCCCGTTCTGGAGGTGCTTCTCGACAACGGCGGTTTATTAATACCGAAGGATTGCTCACGGAGGCTAGTTCTAAACTTCCTAGGGGATATGCTCTAAGTTATACCAATTTGGTCAGAATTGGCATGAGTGGTGGACCGGTATTAGATAATCAGGGGCGGGTAATTGGTATTAATGGCATGGTGAGGTTAGTGGGGGATTCTGACACAATTGTGGCATCTGGGATTAGCATTGACACCTATTTAACCTGGCGCTCTCAGCTGAAACTGCCAACTCCTGTAAAGACTCCTCAAGTCGGTGTCTCTCCTACAGCTGCATCTGCCAAGACCGGAACAGTTTTCTACAAGTTGGCCAATACCCTTAAAGTAGGAACTGGCTCAGTTAGTTCTGTGGGGATTGGCAGCGTTGCTCAAGGGAGATCAGTCAAGGGATTGATGGCTGCTAGTGGTCATAGTGATGGCACTATCTCTCTGTGGAATCTGTCAACTGGTAAATTAATTCGTAGCTGGCGAGGTCACGGTGGCGCAGTGAATGCTGTGGTGATTAGTCCGGATGGTCAAACCTTAGTCAGTGGCGGTGATGACCGTATGATCAAAACCTGGAATCTTAACACGGGTAAACCTTTAGGTACTCTGACTGGACATCAAGATACGGTCGCGACTTTAGCCTTCAGTGCAGATAGCAAAACTTTAGTTAGTGGTAGCTGGGATAACACCATTAAAATTTGGCAGCTGCCTAAGGGTAAACTGTTGCATACCCTTACCGGACATTTAGGTTCGGTGAATTCTGTTGAAATCTCTCCTGATGGCAAAACCTTAGTAAGTGGTTCTCAAGATACAACTATTCGGCTGTGGAATCTAACTACAGGTAAGTTAGTGCGTATCCTCAAGGGACATTCTCGATCAGTATCGTCTGTGGCAATTAGTCTAGATGGGAAGACCTTAGCCAGTGGTGGAGGAGACGGCACGATTCGCTTGTGGAATCTTAACACTGGTAAACTGACTAGGACCTTGACGGGTCACACAGATGGAGTGTGGTCAGTAACGATGACTAGAGATGGAAACACCCTAATTAGCGGTAGTTGGGATAAGACCATTAAGTTGTGGGATATGAGGAGCGGTCAGTTGAAAAGCACCTTAAATGGCCATTCGGGCTATGTTGTGGCTGTTGCTTTGAGCCAGGATGGTCAAACCCTTGTTAGTGGTGGTTGGGATCAGCAGATTAGAATTTGGAGAAAGCAAATCTCTAATTAACTTGAATTAACCTGAGTTTAAAATTAGCGATGTGGCCTTCGGCCTCCGCTTCGCGAGTCACGCAAAGCTTCCGCGCTTATGCGATCGCACTCCTAGGCATTCCTAAACCAGTAATTGAGATAATTAGTATCTGGTTAAAATTGCGATAATATCTCAAATACTATCTCAATTTAAATGTCACTGTTGTCTATAGCCCTTTTTAGCCTAATCAGGTACACAGGATTTTTTCCGTGTTACCTTTTGTCTTTTCCCTGTTCCCTGTTCCCTGTTCCCTAAAACCGAGGACTCTGTACCTCACCTAATTTAAAACTGCTATACTCCATCAACCGGTCAAATAATCCCAGGCTTTAATAAATGCAACAATTTGGCTGACTGGAGGCAGAGTTGATACTGGTCTTGATGGTGTTGTAGTGTCTTCAGATTGATCGCTCCAGCTTGATTGGTTCATCAGATACTTTCCAAAGTCTTGATTATAATAAATGCTTAATGAGTAGTCTCTAGAGTTAGTAATAATTGTCTGAGTCGGAGCAATAAAAAAGTTAGCAGATGATTTTATTTCTGGTGCTAGCTTAACGGTTTTAATTGGGTTAAGCTGCTCAATGGTTTGGCCAATAATTGTCAGTAACTTCTTGATTTGCTGTTTATCTTGATGATTTAAACTGTATATTGATCGTGAGGGTAGGCTATTTAATAGGGTGACAATATTGCGATGAGTTTTACCTCCATCTTTGAAGGGGACAATTGCCAAGTAAGCGATAATGAATAAGTCAGCATTGTTGCTTGTAAAGGTAATGGTTGTTCTGCGGACACCCACTTCAATGCTTGGCGGTTGATTGAGCACTTCAGAAACATTGGCTATTTGATTATAAATCGAGGCTAAAGCCAAATTTGCTTTGAGGTCTAACGGGGTATCAACGATAATCTTTACTGTTGGCAGGGTCTCGTTGAAAAAGGTTTTGGCAGCTTCGGAAGACAAACGGATAACTTGACTTTGATCGCCATCAGGACTCAAGTCAACCCATTCACAGATCAGTCCTTCGGTTTTGAGACCAAACCGGGAAACGGCATATAGTTTTGCCCCAGTCAGGGTAGCACCAGTCAAATCTGCTCCAATCCAATTGGCTTTAATCAGCCTTGCCTTACTAAGATCAGCGTGTACTAAACTGGTATTAACTAAATTGGCATTGCTCAAATCAGCCCCAACTAAGGTAGCTCCACTTAATTTAGCGTTGCTGAGATCAGCCCAACTGAGGTTTGCTCCACTTAAATCAGCCCAGCGTAAATTTGCCCCACTGAGATCGGCTCCCCTAAAATTGGCACAGGTGAGATTTCCTTGTCTGATTTCAACCCCTTTGAGATTGCTACCGCTGAAATCGGCTTTGTGCAGATTTGTTCCATTTAAGTGGGCTCCCTTCAAGTTTGCTTGACTAAGGGTTGCCCCCGCTAGATTAGCTTCATTGAAGATAGCGCGGCTGAGATTGGCTTGTCTGAGGGTGGCTTCTCGTAAATCAGCACCAGTGAGGTTTGCTGCGGTTAGATTTGCTCCACTAAGGGAACCACGAACCATCTCAGCACGAATCAGTGATGCCTGAATCAGTTGGGCACCTCTTAAATCAGACCGAATCAAATTTGCTACATTGAGCTGTGCTTGTGTTAACTTGGCTTTGGAGAGATTAGAACCACTGAGTCTAGCAACGTTTAAGTTGGCTCGGCTGAGGTTTGTGCCGCTCAAGTTAGCACCACTTAAGTTAGTTATACTCAGGTTAGCTTCACTCAAGTCAGCACCACTAAGAGTAGCGCCGCTTAGGTTAAGTTCCGTAAGATCCGCAGCTGTAAAATCTCTTACCCCTGCTGCATATTGTTGGATAATTTCCCTGACATTCATTACAATCTAACAAAAATTAATATTTATCATGGCATAGGCTGAATTCGGGTGAGAGACTATGAAAATTGGTATTGTAGGACTGGGATTGATGGGTGGGTCCCTGGGATTGGACTTGAGAGCACAAGGTCACCAGGTCTTGGGAGTCTCTCGTCAACCAAAAACCTGTCAATTCGCACTTGATCACGGCATTGTTGATAATGCGAGTATTGAATTAAGTATCCTAGCCACAGCAGAGGTTGTGTTTATCTGCACCCCAATAGCCGCGATCGCCTCTACTGTCAAGGATTTAGTCAACTATCTTAACAAGGATACCGTAATCACTGATATTGGTTCGGTCAAAATGCCAGTAGTTAGAGACATTGCTCCCCTGTGGGAAAATTTTGTAGGTGGTCATCCGATGTCAGGAAGGGAATACAGCGGTGTGGAAGCTGCGGTGTCGAATCTATTTGTAGGAAACCCTTACGTACTGACGCCAATTGAGACAACACCACCACCAGCACTTGAGAAGGTGGAGGAAATTGTGCGATCGCTTAAGTCATTGCTTTACATCACAACCCCGGAAAACCATGACAAAGCGGTAGCATGGATTTCTCATCTACCGGCGATGGTGAGTGGGAGTTTGATTAATGCTTGTATCCAGGAAAGTGACCCAGTGGTTTTGAGGTTAGCCCAACAGTTAGCTAGTTCTGGTTTTCGTGATACTAGCCGTGTTGGGGGTGGTAATCCAGAACTGCGAGTAATGATGGCTCGTTACAATCAGGAGTCGATAATGCGTACGCTTTTAGGGTATCGCGATCGCCTTGACCAGATAATTGAGGTGATTGAACAGGAAGATTGGTCAAGTCTGGAAAAAATCTTTGAAACCACTCACATAGCGCGGAAAAAGTTTGTTTCCTGAGTTTGTTGAGTTTGTTATTGAGCTAATTAGGAAGCAATAGGACTATGGAACACAAATAATTTATAATTCTGACATTCAATAGCCAATTTCCCTTTTGGTTTCTGTGAAACCTTTGCTCTAGGGATGATTGATTAGTTGGACTATGGGGGATAATTCAGAGGTTGCTTAATATTATAATGATTTTAAGAGTTTTGTATAATCGGCATCTTGCCCGTTCCTTACAGTGCGGTTGCCGTTGGCGAATTTAATTCACCAACGGCAACCGCAGCTTTATTCTTTGGCATCAATTAATTGGGAGATTGGGAAGACTATGGGCATCAAGACCTTTAAAGATCTTTGCTGAAGCAATAGATGCTTTTCCCAGTTCCATGTCTTGGCGTTTTGTTCATTGGATCCGTGAAAAATACGTCCGTATTTTTCAGATATAAAGCCCGTAAGGGCTAAGTAGTCGGACAAAACTTTATACAGGTACCAAAACTTTTGTCCGACTACTGATAGTTGGGCTTAATGTCACGTGAAGTTCCAGTAACTGTCATTTATATTCAAGTCTGTGGTATCCCGAACCAGACTAATCAATTCATCTGTGTTATCGAAAATACCATTGCTATTGGTATCCATATAGACACCTGTGCCTTGGTTTGAGCCAATAGTGACAGAATCTCGCAGCACATAGTCACTAGCCTCACCCTGGAGTTGGAGCTGGTCACCATCTCCAATATTGAAGTCCACGATTAGGGCATAATCATAGGTAGTATCACTATTATAGTAAACATCGCCCTGACCAATAACAAAGGTATCTGCCCCTGCACCGCCAGTAAGAGTATCTCGTCCGTCACCACCGTAAAGCAGGTCATCTCCATCTCCACCGTGGAGTAAATCGTAACCAGCTTCACCCAAAAGGGTATCATTTTCCTCACCACCATAGATACGGTCGTTACCAGCGCCGCCTAGGAGAGAGTCTTCACCTTGATTGCCGCTGATTCGGTCATTACCAGCATCCCCGTAGAGGTTATCATTACCAAGACCACCGTATAATCTGTCATTGTCATCTCCGCCGTAGAGCTGGTCATCACCTAAATCCCCGTGAAGATTGTCATTACCAAGGCCACCATAGGCAATGTCATTGCCAAAGGAAGTGTATATTTTATCATACCCCTCACCAGCATCGAGCCAGTCATCTCCGTCTCCACCATGGAGTAAATCATTACCAGCTTCACCAACTAAGGTATCGTTATCATCGCCACCAAAAAGCTGGTCACTACCTTCGCCGCCAGAGAGAGTATCATCACCTTCGTGCCCCCAGAGAGTATCGTCACCGTCTTGCCCCAAGAGAGTATCGTTACCGAAGCGACCATATAATCTGTCATAGCCTTCCCCGCCTTCGAGAGATTCATTACCTTGATCACCGTAGAGACTATCATCACCCATCTCTCCATAGACAGTATCATTACCTGTGGAAACATATAACTTGTCATTGTCATAACCACCGTAAAGCA
>NZ_JAAHHS010000119.1 GCF_010692395.1 Moorena sp. SIO3H5 | reverse complement strand
GAAAACAAGCTCTCCCTCTGCTAGGACTAGATTGGCCAACACCAGACCAGCTAAAGACTATATCACTATCTTTAGAAAGTGCTAGACAGCAAATTAACCACAAAACTCAGGGTCAAGCCATCAGTGTGCTACTGAATGAACCAGAGGCAAATGACCTAATTCAAAAGAGGATAATTAAGTTATTAAATTGGCTGCTAGTTCCTTCTTATCTTACCAAGCAAGACCAATTACACTTTTGGTTAGGGTCTAAAATTGTCGAGCTGTCTTGCCAATATGGCATGGTGGCTGAATCAGCCTATGGTTTTACGGTTTACGGGATGTTAGTCAGTACGGAGTTAGGGGATTCTCAATTAGGCTATGAAATTGGCTGGCTTGCTCTCAATTTGAGTAAGAGATTTAACCAATTAGATAAAGTGGCTCAGGCTTGTTATATATTTGGTAATAATTTGTTCCCTTGGGTGAATCCCTTAAAAGAATCGGAGCATATTTTAGATGATGCACTACAGACCGCTTTAGCTTCGGGAAACATTATATTTCTTGGTTATATACTGCTCTATAAATTAGTAACTCCATTTTATTGGGGGAAAAACTTATCAAAAATTCTAGAAGAGTTACCTGAGTACTTAAGATTAGTTAAAAAAAATCATCATCGTTTAGCGGAAGATTCAATTTTGGCCTTAAAGCTTGTTCTATGCAACCTTTTGGGAAAAACTAGGGATAGATTTTCGTTTGATATCGAAGACCTCACGGAATCCCAGTATCTAGAAACTTGCCACTCTCATCATGCTGACTATGCCCTTTGCCACTATTACATCCTCAAATCTATACTTCTGTATTGGTATGACCAACCCAGTCAATCCCTTGATTATTCAGAAAAAGCCGAAAAAATTATTGCTGTGCTAACCGGTAAGATTCAGGTGGCTGTCAAAAAGTTCTACGAATCCCTGAGTTTAGCTAGTCTCTACCCCTCGGCTTCAGAGGTTGATAAAAAGCACTATTGGCAGCAGCTGTTAACAAACCAAGAAAAACTGAAAGGTTGGGCAGATAACTGTCCTGAGAACTTCCAGCATTACTATCTGTTGCTAGCAGCAGAGATGGCTCGTTTATCTGGTCACCATCTAGAGGCCATGGAGTTATATGACCAAGCGATCGCTTCCGCTGAAGACAATGGATTTATTCAAAATCAAGCCCTAGGGAATGAATTAGCCGCTAAGTTTTGGTTAAGCCGAGGCAAATCAGACATTGCTCAACTTTACCTCAATAAAGCTCACTATAGCTATCAGCTTTGGGGTGCAACACGTAAAGTCGAAGATTTGGAACAGAAGTATCCCGACTTACTGGTTAACAGAACGCAACAGTCTTCTTTGTCTTCAACCCAAACCATTAGCACTACTACTACCAGCAACACTACGTCAGACCTGATATTGGATTTAAACACAGTAGTCAAAGCATCTCAAACTATTTCTGGGGAAATCGTCCTAGCTGAGCTGCTCAATAAGTTGATGGAAATTGTGGTAGAGAATGCTGGAGCGGAGTTTGGTTGTTTAATCTTACAACGAGATCATCAACTGTTCATAGAAGCCACTAAAGAGGTTGAGGGAGTTGACCAGACTCGGTTGCAGTCAATCCCCGTCGCCACCAGTGACCAATTACCCAAAGCCCTGATTAACTATGTGGCTCGTACTGGTGAGAATTTAGTTCTCAATGATGCCGCTGCTGACTCCAACTTTGCTAACGACCCTTATCTACAGACCCATCAGCCCAAATCTGTCCTCTGTAGTCCGATCTTAAACCAGGGCAAGTTGGTCGGCATTCTCTATCTAGAAAATAATCTCACTCCAGGAGCTTTTACACCAGACCGATTAGAAGTGTTAAATCTACTGACATCCCAAGCAGCAATTTCCTTAGAGAACGCTCGACTTTACGAACAGCTCGAAGCATTGGCTCAAAGTCTACAGGTGAAAGTAGACGAAAGAACCCAAGACCTACAGAAGGCTTTACAGGCAGCAGAAGTGGCTAACCAAGCTAAGAGTGATTTCCTCTCCAACATGAGTCACGAACTCCGCACTCCCCTAAATGGTATCCTCGGCTACGCCCAAATTTTAATGCGCGATCGCAATTTAAATCCTCGTCAAACCAATGGTTTAAAAACTATCTACCAAAGTGGCAACCATCTATTGACTCTGATCAACGATCTCCTCGACATTGCCAAGATTGAAGCTGGCAAGATGGAACTATATCCTACTGACTGTCATTTGCCCACGTTTCTGGAAGAGGTAGTAGGAATTATCAGCATGAGAGCATTAGAAAAAGATATTTTATTCAAGTACGAGCCAGGGGATAATCTCCCCTCTGGGATTCAAGCCGATCAGAAGCGAATGCGGCAGATACTTCTCAACCTGCTGGGCAATGCCGTCAAATTTACTGATCGTGGTCAAGTAACCTTTAAAGTCAGCGTACTCAAGAACCAAAATGTAGGAGTTAAGCATCAGGTCAATCATCCCCAGACTCTACGTTTCGAGGTAATTGATACAGGAGTGGGAATGACTCAGAAGCAGTTAGAAACAATTTTCCAACCCTTTGAACAAGTTGGAGATATCCACAACCGTGCTGATGGTACAGGCTTAGGTTTAACGATTAGCCAGAAACTGATCGACTTGATGAAGGGAGAATTAAACCTTAAGAGCGAGCTGGGCAAAGGTTCCACGTTTTGGTTGGATGTCAGCTTCCCAACTTTGGAAATAGCTTTGAAAACAGAACGGAATTTAGTCGGTCAGGTAATTGGTTATCAAGGAGTTCGCCGCAAAATATTGGTAGTAGATGATAAACTCGAAAACCGTGCTGTCTTGCAAAACATGCTGGAGCCGTTAGGATTTGAAGTGATTTTAGGAAACAATGGTCTCGAAGAAGTACAACTAGCTTGCCAAATCCAACCCGACTTGATTTTGACTGACCTAGTTATGCCTGTCAAAACCGGTTTTGAAGCTGTCCAGGAAATTCGACAGATACCTCAAATCCAGAATGTAACTATTGTAGCCGTTTCAACCAGCATCTGGGAGATGGATGAAACTAAGAGCAGGATAGCTGGTTGTGATAATTTTATTTCTAAACCAGTAGACCAACTACAGTTACTCGAAGTATTAGAGCAACATTTAGCTTTGGAGTGGATCTATGAAGACACTGCTGCGCGTCAAAAATCTGATATTCAACCAGTAGCCAATCCCTCCAAAAAAGAATCATTAGAGGAAGTATTAAATGAATCATTTATACTTCCCCCGAGCTCGGAGATGGAAGTGTTATATGAGTTAGCGATGCTTGGGAGTATGAGGAAAATTTGTGAACGAGCGGTCTATCTTGAAGAGTTGGACGATAAATACCTTCCTTTTGCCAATAAACTCAAGGAATTAGCACAAGATTTTCAAGAAGCGGAGATTTTGGCTTTGGTAGAAGAAAATCTATCAATATCTAATTCTAACTAAAAACTTTGCTGAAGATTTCAACAGAAAGGTCAACTTCCAGCCATAGGGTAGCTCCACAATCTTTGGGAATTTAAGTTAGCGCTATAGTTAATCAAAGGTGAAGTATTAAATAGCGCTATAGTTTTGTCAAGACCGGTCAAGGGGATCAAGTAATCGTTGAATATACCGATGACGGTTGTGGGATTGTTAAAGACAATTTAAAGAGAATTTTTGAAGCATTTTTACAACAGCTAGGCATACGGTCGGAAGTGGTCTAGGATTGCAGTGTATCACTTAGTGATTCAAAAGCTGCAAGGGACAATCAAGGCTGAAAGTGAGGTAGGTGTGGTAACAAAATTTGTCATGACTTTTCCAGCAATCAAAGAATCCAAGGATGAGGTGTATGATAATGATAAACCAAATTAATGAGGTTATAACTGATGATGATGAGATAGTGTTTGAAGAGGATCAAGACCTGATTTTCGAGGAAGATGAAGAATTAGTTTTTGATGAAGATGAAGAATTAGTTTTTGATGAAACGGAAGACTCTAATCAGTCAGAAGAAATTAAAACGGCTTGGAAAATGATGATAGTGGATGATGATATCAAAGTCCACAAAGTTACCAAGCTAGCCTTAAAACAATTCACATTTGATGACAAACCCTTAATATTTATTTCTGCCTATTCTGCTGACGAAGCCAAACAATTAATTGCCGAGCATCCAGATACAGCATTCATGTTGTTAGACGTAGTAATGGAAACCAATGATGCCGGATTAAGAGTTGCCCAGTCGATTCGGGAAGAGTTTAACAATAAATTAGTGAGGATTATTTTACGCACTGGTCAGCCGGGGGAAGCTCCTGAAGAATCAGTTATTCTAAATTACGATATCAACGATTATAAGCTTAAAGTTGAACTGACTCGACACAAGTTAGTGACAACAGCGATTACAGCTTTGAGATCTTACCGTGATCTTATCACCCTGGAACATAGTCGTCAAGAATTATCAACCCTTTATGCACAATTAAAGGATTTTAATCAGAACTTAGAGGAATTAGTTCAAACCCGCACCCAGGAATTAGAGAAAGCTAAAAAAGTCGCTGATGCTGCCAACCAAGCTAAAAGTGAATTCCTCGCGAACATGAGCCATGAACTGCGGACTCCTCTCAACGGTATCTTAGGTTATGCACAAATTCTCCAGCAGGACAAAATCTTAACTCCCCAACAACAAAATGGGATTAGAATTATTTACCAGTGTGGCAAACATCTATTAAATCTGATTAACGACATTCTCGACTTCTCTAAAATTGAAGCGAGAAAAATGGAAATTTCTCCCATAGATATTAATTTTAAAAACTTTCTGATCGAGGTAGTAGATGTTTGCAATATTAAAGCTGAGCAAAAAGGAATTTCCTTTATTTACCAACCTGATGATAAAATTCCCAAGGATATCTCTGTTGACGAAAAACGCCTGCGACAAGTTTTGCTAAACTTACTGGGAAATGCCATTAAATTTACTGACCAAGGTAGAGTCATCTTTAAGGTTGAGAGAATAAGGGTAAGGCAAAATTCACCACAAGTTGATTTCGCCCAAGTCCGTTTCTTAGTTGAAGACACAGGTATAGGTATGCCAGAAGAACAACTAGAAAAAATATTTTTGCCCTTTGAACAAGTGGGAGATAGGTCTCGCTGTGCTGAAGGAACTGGACTTGGATTAACTATTACCCAAAGAATTGTCAACATGATGGGGGGTAGTCTTAAGGTTGAGAGTACCCTTGGGCAAGGCAGTATTTTTTCTCTAGAGATAGAGTTTCCTGTATCAGAGATTAGTGAGTATACTTGTCAAGTCTCTCCAAAAAGAATTATTGGTTTAACTGGACCATCCCCAAAACTATTGATAGTAGACGACAAATGGGAAAATCGCTCTGTGATCATCGAGTTGTTGCAACCGCTAGGATTTAAGGTGCTAGAGGCAAGTAACGGACTTGAAGGGTTAGAGCAAGCAGCCAAGGAAAAACCAGACCTTATTCTGGCTGATGTGGTCATGCCTGAGCTAGATGGCTTTGAAATGACTAAGCGCATTCGTTCTACACCAGACTTGAAGAATATTGTGGTGTTTGCCTTCTCAGCTAGCGTATTTGATTCCTATCAGCAAAAAAGTCGGCAGGCTGGTTGTGATGATTTTATTATGAAGCCATTACAAGTTGAAGAACTACTGTTAAAGTTACAGCAGCATCTGCAACTGGAATGGGTGTATGAAGAAGAGGTTGAATCAGACCCAGAAACAACACTTGATTCATCCTCTGAGGATAGTCCAGCAGAAGGGATTGTACCTCCTCCAGCAGATGTACTAGTTAAACTCTATGAACTGGCAAAGAGAGGCAATGTGTTTGCTATCAACAAAGAAGTAGAAAAGCTGGAACAATTGGATAATAATTTTGCTAGTTTTGCCAAAAAAGTTTATCAATTTACTGAGAATTTTAATATGAAGCAACTTCGCCAATTTATTAAAGAGTATATTGATTGATTTTTTATTTAAGTAGGTTATTTGTAAGCATTAAGTGGTCAGTGGTCAGTGGTCAGTGGTCAGTGGTCAGTGGTCAGCGGTCAGTGGTCAGCAGTCAGTGGTCAGTGCTCAGCGGTTAGTGGTCAGTGGTCAGTGCTCAGGGGTCAGTGGTCAGCTTATTTTATTCAAAAGCTGTTCGCCTAGCGTGCGCGTAGCGCTTAAGCTCAATGCTTACGATAATGATTCAATCGGATTTAATATCATGTGTGATTTGTTATTTTTCTTGAGAAGCACAGTTAATTGAGTCAAGTTTGGCAGCAAATTCCAGAGCACCTTTAATACTATCGATATTGCCCTCAATCCGTGCAATTTGAATCTCAGTCAGTAACTCACCAATTTTAGAACTAGGGGATAACTTAAGGGATTTGATTAAATCTTTACCAGTAACCAGTGGTGTGGGATGGGCAACCTGGTCATTGGGATTCAAATAGTGCTCAATCAAGGGTGCTATAGTATCCACAGCCATGCCCCTGGCAACTGCCAAAAGCGCTACCACAGGAAAGACAGGTCCAACGTTAAGAAAGAAGAAATACTGCTCCCGTAATGAGATACCCTTGGCAGTAGTATAAGACAGCAATTGGGGCAAATGTTGGATTGCCCTTACTACTATCCGAGTCTGAACACGAGAGTACTTTAACGCTAACAGCTGTTGTTCAGCAACTGCGGGTATTGATGATAATAAATTTGCTAACTTAGCCAAATTTAGCAACGATAAAGAATGCTTAGTCACCTTTAAGTTCAATTCCACCCCAAGCTTAGGCCAGGCTTCTGCCAGTACCATAGCGGATTGGTAAACTGCTGCCATGTGCTCTAAACCCTCAGCGGTGGCATCAGGCAGCCATGGTCGTAATACATTATCCTCCCAGGCCGCTTTGAGCCAGGGTACACCCTGAGGTGACTTGAGGAGATAGCCCAATTCTGTCCGTACTCGTTCTGCTGCGATTTGGCTCAATAACGGTGCTACCTTTCTAATCGCTGATTGGGTGGCTGGGTCAATCTGAAAACCCAACTGAGCGGCTTGTCGATAACCCCGCAGTAATCGTAATGGGTCATTTTGTAAGTTTTCTGGTGACACCATCCGGATTATCCCTTTACGGCAATCCAACATACCTTGTAATGGATCAATGAATTCCTTGGTGTGGGGATTAAATGCGATCGCATTAATCGTAAAATCTCGCCTATGTAAGTCAGCCTCTAAGCTATCCCCGTCCTGTTGAGCAAAGTCAACTGTGGCGTTGCCAAACACTACCCTAGCTATTTGACGCTGGGCATCCAAAACCACAAATCCTGCCTTATAACGTCTTGCTAGCTTGCTTGCTGTCCGTACTGCTTTAGTGGGTAAAACAAAGTCTAAGTCTAAGTAATCTGACTGTCGGTTGATCAGAGCATCCCTAACCGCACCACCCACCAAGCAAGCGTCAGAAGGGAGTAACTCCCAGTTAAACGGCCAATTTTCTGGTGATATAGCAGTTTGGTAATTAGTCATAGTCATTTTCTGAAATATCAGAATGAATACTATATATCAATATGTGCTAAACTAGAACATAGAACATCGCAACTTCAGAATCGGAAACATAAAATTTTTGGAAACGTAGCAAACAAAGTAGCCAATAGTTAAATATTTTATCGCATAAGCTACTCAATAAATTTCTGGTTTGAGCTATGCTAAAATAAAGGAATTGGAGTTTAAGCAATGTGTATTTGCATTAACTGCCACTATGTAGACCGCTGTACTACATACCATGCTGTGGAAACCCAGCATCAGGTTCCTCACCTGACGGAATCTCCCAACTTTGAAGCGGTTGAGCCCAGCATCAATGTCAATATCCGTTCTACTGAAGATATAATCGAAATGGAATGGGACGTTGTCGGCTGTAATAGCTTTAAGAAGGAAACTGGGAAGTGGGCAAAGCTTCGTCCTGGTGAGCTGGTACCCACCTGATGCAATTGTGAATTTTAGGTATTCTGGCGAGAAGCTCCACTGTGTACCTAAGATAAGCATGGGATTAATCGCCAGTCAAGTTTTAATTTAACCGAGCAAGCTTTTGATAAAAGCTCGAATTTCTTGTGGTTGTGTTTGTCCAGTATTTTTTATAATACTGCTTTAATTGACACAAAAGACACGATCGAGCCAAGATATTAAAAAGTATTAATTTTTGTAACGCTGGATGTCTTTTGAGCTTTTATCGTTGGAAACAGTCCAGGACATAGCTAAGGACTATGGCTACTGGGCAGTTTTTTTTGGGATTGCCCTGGAAAACGCTGGGGTACCCATACCGGGAGAAACCATTACCCTGGTAGGTGGCTTCGGTGCAGGTAGTGGCGAACTCAATTATTGGGTAGTCCTATGCTCTGCGATCGCTGGTGCTGTCTTAGGAGATAACTGTGGTTACTGGATTGGGAAAATCGGTGGTTGGCCCTTACTACTGCGAATTGCGGGTTTAGTCCGGATCACAGAAGCACAACTGACAGAGGCTAAAACCGAATTTCGTAAGAACGCTGCTAAGGCAGTTTTTTTTGGTCGATTTGTGGCAATACTGCGGATCTTTGCTGGTCCAATGGCAGGGATTGTTCAGATGCCTTACCCAAAATTTCTATTATGCAATTTAGCTGGTGCTAGTATCTGGGCATCGGTGATGGTCAGTTTATCTTACTTTTGCGGACGCTTGATACCTTTGGAACTATTAATTTCTTCGGTATCTAAATTTGGGATTGTTGCTCTGATTTTGGTGATTGGCTCGATTGTTGTTCCTAAATGGTTTGAGTCTCGTAGGCAGAAATTGGACATGGGGGATTAATTGAGATGGGCAAAGGGTAATCGGTAATTGGTAGTTAACGATTACCGTCACCCAATTACCGTAACCCAAAATTCCTAACTCCTGGTTTTTGCTGACCACACCCGAGTTGGTAATCCCCACAAGTAGATGAAACCCTCAGCAGCCTTGTGGTCAAACTGGTCTTCTGATGTGTAGGTAGCTAGTTCCGGAGTGTAGAGAGAATTCTCTGAGTGACGTCCTACAATTACGGCATTACCTTTGAAAAGTTTAACCTTGACTGTACCGGATACCCGCTCCTGGGTTTTTTGAATGAAAGCATCCAAAGCCTCTTTAAGAGGACTATACCACAAGCCTTTGTAGACCATTTGACCGTAGGTGTCTTCAATCCCTCGCTTGTACTGGGTAACATCAGCAGTCAAAGTCAGACTTTCCAAGTCACGATGAGCTTGGAGCAACACCCATAGCGCTGGTGTTTCGTAAATTTCTCGGCTTTTGATACCGACTACCCGGTTCTCAACCATGTCAATCCGTCCCACACCGTGATTGCCAGCTAACTCGTTGAGTTGACTAATCAAAGTCACGGGGTCAAGGAGATTACCGTTAAGAATAGTGGGAATACCCCGCTCAAAGCCGATTTCAATATACTCTGGCTCGTCTGGTGTATTTGCGATCGCTTTTGTCATGGCATAAACTTCCTCTGGTGGTTCTACCATCGGATCTTCAAGCACCCCCGCTTCAATACTCCGCCCTAGCAGGTTACGGTCAATGCTGTAGGGGGAAGACTTTTTCACTGGTGAGGGAATACCAAAGCGCTCACCATATGCGATCGCATCTTCACGAGAGAAACCCCACTCCCTAGCTGGTGCCAATATTTTCAAGTTGGGGTTAAGAGCGATAATCGACACATCAAAACGTACTTGGTCATTGCCCTTACCGGTACAACCATGAGCTACCGCATCTGCACCATATTTTTCAGCAGTCTCCACCAATAATTTAGCAATCAGGGGACGAGCCAGAGCAGTAGAGAGGGGATAGCGACTTTCATAAAGAGCATTAGCCTGAATGGCTGGGAAAGCATAGTCCTTGACAAAGGTATAGGTAGCATCAGCAACCAAGGATTCTGTTGCCCCAGCGTCCAAGGCTTTTTGTCTGATTGGTTCTAGTTCATCTCCCTGACCTAAATTTGCCGCTAGGGTGATCACCTCCTTGACTCCCCATTCTTCTTTAAGATAAGGGATACAAACCGACGTATCTACGCCACCGGAATATGCTAGAACAACTTTTTCAGCACGGCTCATGATAGTTTCACCCTGTGGAAAACAACAAAATAACTATTCTATCCACATATTTACAGAATAGGGTTGCTGAATTGCCAAATTCTAATCGTAATCCGCTTCAACAGTATCAATCCAAGCCAAACTAGTGCCTGGATAATAGTTGCCTAAAATTTCTTGATACGTGTAACCCTGCTTAGCCAATTCACGAGCTCCAGTTTGACTCATACCCTGACCACCAAATACATTTTTGACAATATGGTCAGAAGCTGCGTACAAGGATTCTACCACCCCACCTTTGTAACTTAGAAAAATGCCGCGAGTTTCTTGAACTGCCTGAGCCGTGGTGTTCCACTCATATTTGATTCCTTTGTAAACTTGCCAACGCTGAGTGTTTCCCAAATCATAGAACTTACTAGCGGGTCGAATCGCATGAACCAAAGCATAAGAGCGAGCAGCAATGGCTTGTGCTTTGAGAGATGCCATTGGCCAACTAGGAGAAACTTCCGCTCCCACCACAGAAGTCAGGTAAACCTCAAGGTCAACGTAGTTAACTGCCAAGATGCTATCTCCCTTAGAAATCAATAGCAAATCCCCTCGATACCACCGATTTCCTACTAATACATACCCTCCGTTAGTTGGCTTCACCCAAACCCCTGCCGGGGTCTTATAGTTACCAATTTGAATATAGTCCCCTAATGGTTTAACATTACTTCCCTGATTGGCGGTTAGTTTACCCAGGGGCTGACCCCTAGCATCCAGCAACTCACCCGGTGTTGAGGTAGCCACTACCAGAGACTTAACACCATTGGCTACAGCAACTCGCATTTCTAGGATGGGAGCATCATTCAATGGCTTTGGTGCTGGTTGCTGATTTTTGGTAGCTTCTTCAGACTTGCTGGGCGGCTGGTTGTTGTGATTAGAAGACTCAGTCTTGGTTGATTTATCTGATTTATCCTGGGATTTATCTTTGCTAGTAGCAGTAGGTTGTTTCGTGCCCTGGTTGCTAGGGGTTGATGCTTCGGTAGCTTTAGTTTGGGCTAGGGCTGGTGAGGGTGGTGACTTAGAGACAGTGGAATTCTGATCCTTGGGGGTAGGAGATCGCGATGGTGTTGGACTTGTGGCGATAGAGGTTAGTTCAGATGTGGTGGTATCCTCTTGGTTAGACAACCCATCCGACTCAGGGGAAACTTGATCTGGGGAATTTGCAGGAGAAGAGGTTGAGGAAGATGTTTCTAACTCAGAGCCAGGTGACAGGGATTTCGCTAAGACTAAAGGTACAGATAGGGCAATTGAAAATAGGGCAATTGACCACAACACTGATTTCTTCATTCGTAAGTAAAATTCAACACTTGCTTCACCTGCTATTACACTATACAATACAGCGGTCTTATTGGGATTCTGGACAATTACAGAAAGATTTTCCCCTCCTTACTTTGTTAAAGAAGGGGAGCAATGGTGATTCCTGAAAACCGCCCTTTGCTGTTATTTACAAAAAGCTTGGAATAAAAGATCAGGATCAAAAGAATTTTCGATTTGTGGGTTTACCGTCAAAAAACCGATTTGAGCCTTTCTGTAATAAATTGCAGGGGGTAATTCTGTGCTGGGGTTATAGGCACTGAGGTGTGACTTAGAACTCCCATAATTTCCCTCCCGATTCCACACACTATTTTCGCCAGACAGATTACCATAATCCCCTAGCTGATTACAAATCGACTTTTCCTCCACAGGGTTACTAGACACTAAACCCAGGAAAGCACCATCAGCTCCCACCAAGTAAGCACGACCATCAAGTTCAAATAGTGTTTGGGCAAGACTGCGACTGGCAAAACAGTTACCGAACACAACGGAGATACCTAACATCAAACCAATCTGTTGGGTAACAGAAACTCTGCTCATGGTTAACCTAGATTTTAGTAAATCAGAAATATTTATTTCTCTAGGATTCCCATCAGACTCCGTCAAGGAACACCCTGGCTAAAAATTTCTATCCAAAAGCAGAGGCAGATGGAGGATTAATAAGGTAGTGGCTAGTTAAAACTCCAGTTTTGATATCCCCGAATATCGGAAATAAATCAACATTAAACATTTAATTTTAAACACTAAAAATTAATCATTAACCATTAACCATTAAACCTACCCTACTAAAACACCAAGGGTAAACAACCTTGGCCTTTTGGCCTTTTGGCCACGCGTGCGCGATTAGCCCTTTGGGCTACGCTACGCGAACGGCCACGCTACGCGAATGGCCGTAGGCCACGCTACGCGAACAAAAATCACTTACTTTCTTCCAGTCAGCCAATAGGTGATCATCTCTCCTTTGCCCTTAACATTAATAATCCCTCGCTCTTCAAACAAATACTTGTCTCGTAAACGCTCGTAAGTGTTAGCAGTAACTTGAATTCTGCCAGGTTCCCCTTGAGAGTCCATCCGAGATGCCACATTAACCGCATCCCCCCACAAGTCATAAATGAACTTCTGGATACCGATCACCCCAGCTACTACAGGACCAGTGTTAATCCCGATGCGCAGGCGGAATGGTTCTCCATCATGCCGCTGGAAACGACTAATTTCCTGTTGCATATCCAATGCCATGTTTGCGATCGCATCTGGATGGTCATCTCTAGGGTTCGGTAGACCACCAACAACCATGTAAGCATCTCCAATGGTTTTAATTTTCTCTAATCCATGGTGCTGCGCTAGTTGGTCAAAGCTTGAAAAAATTTGATTAAGTAGATTAACCAATTCTGTGGGAGAAATGCGAGCAGAAAGCTTGGTAAACTCCACAATATCAGCAAACAGAATTGTTACTTCGTCAAAGCGATTCGCAATAGCTTTTGGCTCTTGTTTTAATCGTTGGGCGATGGAGTGAGGCAAAATATTCAACAACAAGTGTTCCGACTTTTCTTGTTCAGCTCTCAGTGCTGCTTCTGCCTGTTTGCGCTTGGTAATGTCGGCGACAGTGCCTTCGTAGTACAGTAGTTTCCCTTGAGCATCACGCACAACACGAGCATTCTGAGACGTCCAGATGATTTTGCCATCTTGTCGATAAACCCGAGCTTCAAAATCAGAGATAGCACCATGCTCCTCAACAGCAGCAATAAACTCAGCATAGCTGTTCGAGTTGACATAGAGTTGCTGTTCAATATCGGTCACTTTAGCCACTATTTCTTCTGGGCAAGAGTAGCCATACATCCGAGCTAAAGCTGGATTAACACTCAGGTACTGCCCATCCGGTGTAATCTGAAAAATGCCCTCAGCCACATTTTCAAAGATGCTACGATACTTCTCTTCAGCTTCCTGGAGTGCATCTAGAACCCGTTTGCGCTCCGTAATATTACGAGCAACCCAAATCACACAATTGTTTGGCAGGGGTGAGACACTTGCAGCAAACCACACCTGGGAATTATGAGGGGTACAGTGTGAAGTATGAAAGGGTTTGTCAGTTTGCCCCACTAGCTTTTGGCCATTGAATTCGGAAAGTTTTTCATACTCAGATAAAGTGTGAAAGTATTTGTTAGTTTGATGCACTATATTATCGGAATCGAAGTCCGATTTTTTTTGGCCATTCAAGTTTGATTTATAACTAATTGCATCCTTAATACTTCCTACTTTATAATTTCCTATAGGTAAGCTATATTCTATATTCAGGGTTTGTTTAGTATCTAAGACTTGCCGGATATGGGTGACAAAAAGTTCAGCTTGCTTAGGGGGCAAAACCTCGTAGACACTCTTACCAAGTAGTTCGGTAGTTGGACTATATAAAACCTCAGAATTGGTAGAGACTACTTTCATGTATCGTCCTTGAGCATCAAAAACAGTAATCACATCTGTCATTGCCCCAAACAGGACCCGCAACTCAGCTTCGGATTTACGTAGTGCTGCTTCGATGTGCATGCGCTCTACAATCTCAATCCGTAGTTGATGATTGGCGTCCCGTAGTGCTGCGGTTCGTTCCTCCACTCGGGTTTCTAACACTTCATTGGCTTTTTGCAAGGCTTCCTGAGCTTGCTTACGCTCAGAGATGTCTTCGACAGTACCTTCGTAATAGAGCAAATTGCCATATTCATCTTTAATGACACGGGCATTTTCGCAAATCCAAGTCAAACTGCCATCCTGGCGATAGACTTGGGACTCGAAATCTACTAAGATTCCATTTTTTTCCAATAACTGGATGAATTGGGAGCGACGGTTCGGATCAACATAAAGTTGCTGCTCAATATTAGAGACAGTATTAATTAATACTTCTGGAGACTCATAACCATAGATGCGAGCTAAAGCTGGGTTGGCACTAAGGTAACCTCCTGACGGGGTAGTTTGGAAGATGCCTTCTACAGCATTTTCAAAGATATTGCGATATTTCGCTTCAGCTTGGCGACGCTCGCTAATATCAATCCCAATAGTGAAAGCAGCTGAGCCTTGATGGTACTTCTGGGCAACAATTACATAGTTTCGCTTTTCGTCATTGACCATAGCCGAAACCTCTCGGCAAGCATCTTGCTCTGAGCTAGCAAAAAACTCTTTAACAAAGTCATTAAACTCTGAGCTAGCCTGGAGAAACCCAATGTCTTGACCCACAAAAGCCTCTGGGGGCAAGTTAAAGGTTTTGGCTAAATGGCGATTCACACCCAAGTAGCGCAAATCTGAGCTAATCCAAGAGACAATTCCCGGTACTGCCTCCAAGACGGCCTGTAACTGATCTTTGGTCTTGCGCAGGTCATCAAGAGCCTGCTGACGTTCGGTAATATCAATCCCAACGGTGAAAGCAGCTGAGCCTTGATGGTACTTCTGGGCAACAATTACATAGTTTCGCTTTTCGTCATTGACTATAGCCGAGACCTCTCGGCGAGCATCTTGTTCTGGAGTGGCAAAAAACTCCTTGACAAAGTCATTAAACTCTGAGCTAGCCTGAAGAAAACCAATGTCTTGACCCACAAACCCCTCTGAGGGCAAGTTAAAGGTTTTGGCTAAATGGCGATTCACACCTAGGTATTGCAAATCCGAGTTAATCCAAGAGACAATCCCCGGTACTGCTTCCAAAACCGCCTGTAACTGATCTTTAGCTGCCCTGAGTTCTTCTTGAGCTTGCTCACGCTCTCGCACCTCCGTCATGAGCTGAGCATTAGATGCTTTTAAGTCAGCTGTGCGTTGTTCAACCTTTAGCTCTAGCTCATCGAAGGCTTTCTGGAGTTCTGCTTCAATTCGTTGCCGCTCAAGTATTTCATGTTTCAACTGTTCCGTTGCCATTTCTAAAGCTTGTGCATTGGTCTCTAGATACCTAGCTTTCTCAATCCATTGAGCCACCTCAGCCAATAATTCAATCACCACATTTGTGCTGTAGGGTTCGCTCAATGGTGTGGCGCTAGCCGACCGATTGTATTGGTGAGTTTGTGTATCACAGGCACAGTTATAGGTTTCAACTCCTAACCAGGGTAGGGGTTTAATCGGACGTTCACTGGTAAAGACAATTTCAAATTGTCCATTAGGCAAAATCCGCCCAATCCGGCATTCTTTGCCAATATGGTGATTCGGTTCAATTTGGATTAATCCTCCCGGAGCATCAAATTTCTGACCATAAGCTGCCACCCTTACCCGGTCTACTTCAAATGATTGAGCGGATTCCACGGCTTGTTTCCAGAGGTAAACCTGGGCATAGGCGGCTTCAATGGGGTCACTAGTAACTCGGTTAGCTCCGTAACGACGCTGAAAATTCTGGACAAACCGTTGATTATTAGGAGTGTCCAGACTCTGAAAATAGCTCCAGCTGGCATAATGTCCCGCCGCTGTATCCCCTATCCTTTGCAGTTCTGCCTCAGCCACACTCACTGCCATAATCGGAATTTCATCAGCTGTAATTCCAGAGGATTTGTACTGCCGATAGAAGGCTACATTACTGTCACCATTGAGGGTGTTGAAGACCACATCCGGTCGAACCTGTTTAATTTTGGTGATCACCTCGCCAATATCTTGAGTGCCTAAAGAAATGTAATCTTCCCCAACCACTGTCCCCCCCAGCTGTTTCAGTTGCGCTTTAATAATCTTGTTGGCAGTCAGGGGGAAAATATAGTCGCTACCGATCAGATAAAATCGCTTACCGTAATTTTTCACCAGCCAGTTCACCGCTGGCTCAATTTGTTGATTTGGACAAGACCCGGTATAAAAAATATTTGGGGAACATTCCAGACCCTCATATTGTAGGGGGTACCATAGCAGAGAATTTAACACCTCGAATACGGGCAAAACTGCCTTACGAGAAGCAGACGTCCAGCAGCCAAAGACTGTGGCTACCTGATCCTCTTGAATCAGTTTTCTGGCCTTGCTCTCAAATTCTGCTGAGTTCGATGCACCATCCTCAACGATCGCTTCGATACGTTGACCAAGAACTCCTCCGCTTTGGTTAATTTCTGCGATCGCCATCAGCTCAGCTTCCACCAGGGGGGCTTCGCTAATTGCCATAGTGCCCCGCTGGGAATGCAATATACCAACTCGTATACAGGGGTTATCAGTGTTAAAACTTGGCATTGCTTAAATTCCTGCAATATTTATTTGCAAATCTTTAACTTTTAAGCACCCATCAGGCTCTCACGCTGCGTTTACTCAGCAACCGCAGGCGACGTGACCTACTATTAAATCATCAATGTTATATAAGTGCGAATGTAGCGAGCACCCTGATTAAATCAGGAGAAAACCGTGTTAGGGCAGGAATTTCCGTGGGGGTAAAGGGAATATTTTCGGGTCAACCCGTTAACTATTTACACAACCTACCCTTACTTAGACTCGAAAATGGCTTAGTTTCTGCGGTAGTTGTGGTCATAGAAGTAAAATTTAGAGAATCAAGAGAAAAGTGTCAAAATTTAGGTAAAAATTCATAAAGTTTAGTTGTAATTTTCTCATGTTATTCCCTCCGACCTTTCACCTATTCCCTCCGCAAGTCAATTACACTGGACCTCAACCAATTAGTACAACAATAGTATAAGTAAGTTAAAATTTCCTGTGAACTCAATATATTTCAACATAACGACTATACAATTGTTTACAAAGCTATGATGTCTCTTTGAATACTATCACTGAAAAAAATTTTGGCGTCGCTGATAAAGGTTAACTTATCCCACCACTCAAGTAGATGAGATTTTGAGTCATTAGTCTTGATTTATAGCGGTTCTCATATTAATCAGGGCAAACCCATCTAAGAGTATAGAAGCCTTACTCAGAAAAAGCGATGCAGCGCCTTTATGAATAGACCTCTTGCAAAAGTCGTTTTCTGATAGTGTTTGCGTCAATTCTTTTCCACTGTTCCCTGTTCCCTGTTCCCTGTTCCCTGTTCCCGACTTCTGCAAGAAGTCTAATGTGTTTGGGACCCTCACGCTTTGCATGGCTGAGGTGCGCGCCCGTTCGCGCCCCGCGTCGGCTTTTTCGAAAGGCGCTTTCCCCGGCCATTGGAAAGCTCACCTAACAAAGACTTCAAAATTCCTAAGCAAAAATACTTATTTTATGATCTCATATCCAGTAGGCATTTCAAAATAAGATGGGAATACCCCTTTAATATTAATCAGGGTAAGCCCAAGAAAAATTGATCCAAAATGTGATAGCGATGCAGCGCCTTCACGCGGGGGTTCCCCCCATGAGCGACTGCATCAAGAATAGGGCAAATATTATGACCATATTCAGCCAAGATTGCTCAGGACTATTGCCCTTTTTTTTCAAAATTGTTCCTAATAATATAGCATTTCTCATAGTAATGAGGTACTTTGCTTATCCTTTTAAGGCAGAAGGCAAAAGGCAGACCTAGGTATTATAAACGCTATATATCCTTATTGATTATTGGTAATATATTGTCATATTGATGAGGTACACAAAGTTTTTACCTGATCCGAATTTCCATCTTATGAGTTATTTGCCAATTTAATAAGGTAGTATGGATTCGAGTTCCATAAAATACCAACCTTTTGTACCTTACATAATTGATAAATGCTATATACTACACCTTAGTTTTTGACAAATGACAAATGACAAATAGCTAATGACAGAAATGGAAACGGAAACGTCACCTTCTGCGGTAGTCTAGAACAAGTAAATTGATCAGCCTTGTATAAATTGACAGCCCTATGACCTCTACCACCAGTCCTGCCCGGACAATTCGCATCGGTTCTCGGAAAAGCCAACTTGCTCTGGTCCAGACTTACTGGGTACAAGAGCAACTGAAAAAACATTTTCCAGACCGAGAGTTTGAAGTCCAGACCATGAGTACCCACGGAGATAAAATCCTGGATGTGGCTTTATCTAAGATTGGGGATAAAGGGTTATTCACTAAGGAACTGGAATTGGGAATGCTTAGGGATGAGATCGATTTTGCGGTGCATTCCCTCAAAGACTTGCCGACCAAATTGCCAGAAGGGTTGGTGTTAGGGTGCGTCACAGAACGGGAGAACCCCGCAGATGCTTTAGTAATGCACCAAAAGCACCAAGATAAACAGATAGAAACGTTGCCAGAAGGCTCGATAATTGGAACCTCCTCCCTCAGACGACTGGCTCAGCTGCGCTACCATTTTCCCCATCTGAGTTTTAAAGATGTCAGAGGAAACCTAAACACCAGACTGGCCAAACTGGATGCTGGTGACTACGATGCACTGATTTTAGCAGTAGCTGGGCTACAACGACTGGACATGAGCGATCGCATTCACCAAATTTTACCACCGGAGATCTCACTCCACGCTGTGGGACAAGGGGCTTTGGGAATTGAATGCCGCTTCGATGATCAAGAAGTCTTAGAACTGCTCAATGCGATCGCACATCCCCCCACTTCTCAACGCTGTTACGCAGAACGGTCATTATTAAGGGAACTCGAAGGTGGCTGTCAAGTTCCGATCGGTGTAGACACTCAGTTGGAAGGCAATACCCTAACCCTAACAGCTATAGTCGCTAGA
>NZ_JAAHHS010000118.1 GCF_010692395.1 Moorena sp. SIO3H5 | reverse complement strand
TGGATTTCTGACTCAAGGCAATAAACTCTTGTTCAGCTTGGGATAGTTCTTCCCGACGTTCTTTAAGTTTTTCCTGTGCCTGGACTAAAGCACCTCCCCGCAATAACAGTCCCTTATCCCGGTTCATTTCCTGCCAGTGACCCATAGTTGCTCGGATTCTTTCTTGCCAAGCACGGAATTCTCGGTCTGTTTCCATCCATCCTTGCAGTTGCCCCCAGTTACGAATTAAAGCCTCATGGACTACCTCCACGGTTTCTTGTTCAGCATTTTCTGCACTGGTGACAACGGTGCGACTGGTAACCACTAACCGGGCATCAGCTAATCGTTTAACTAATTTCCAGTTGGTCTGGTTTAATTCTGCTTTAGTAGCCAATCGTCTAGTATCTTCGGTACCTTCACCGGGACGTACTAACTGGATAAATATTCGCCTTACCCGTTCTTGTTCCTCTGGCTGAAGTTTACTAAATTCCTGATCAGCATAGCTGGTTAATGCCCCAGAAACTTCACCTATTGCTTGATAAGCTTGGTGGGTTAATTGTTTGCTGGTGCGTTTTTTCCAAAGTTCAGTTAGGGCAAATTCCAACAGAGGTAAATTTCCTGGTTCTTTATCAACATCATCGAGAATGCGTTCTACCAGTCCGCTTTCAAAACTAACCCCTACTTTTTGGGCTGGTTTTTCAATTACCTCTCTGAGTTCCTCTGGATTCATGGAACGAATTTGAACATTAACTTTGCGCCAGACATCCGCTAAGGGAGGATAGGACAACACATTCCCTAAAAAATCTGCCCGCATGGTGGTTACTAACACTGTCGATGAGGAAGATTGTTCTGAACTAGATTGAAATGTGTTGGAGAGGGTATCGAGAAATAGACGACGGGTTTGCTCATCCCTACAAAGAGTATAGAGTTCTTCAAATTGATCAGCAATTAGTAAAATTTTCTGGTTAGGATGATTCTGATGAATTGTGGCAAAAACATCGGATAATAGAACTGTACGATCTTGAAAATATACCGCTAATTTACGAGCTTGAGCCATGCGGTCAGTTTCATCCAGGTTCGGCACGTAGAGAGTAACCAAAGATTGAGCGAGAGCCAGAAATGGGTCTTTTCCAGGACGAAAATGGGTAAATTGCCAATATCCTGCTTTTACTAATTTCGGCACTAATCCCGCTAGAACTACGGAGGATTTCCCACTACCTGATGCCCCCAATACTGGGATAAAGTTACGAGTTTGAGTCGCTTTAAATAGTTCTTCTATAAAAACATCACGCCCAAAGAAATACTCGGCTTGATTCGGACTGAAGTGAAACAAGCCTTGATAAGGGCATGGTAGATTGTCACTTGCTGTACATTGCTCTAAATCTTTGGGAGTACTACTGCTCTGGTTTTGGGAATAGTAATAATTGTAAATATGGGTTTGGTGAACCGGCTCCCCAGAGGACTTCAGCAAATGATCAGAAGTATTATTGTAGGTGATGTTTACCGTATGACCACTACCACCTTGAATCACGGGAGCTTGATTTTTATTGGTGTAATTTACCTCACTGCCAGATACTTGCCAATTTCCCCCTTCTACTTGGATAAAATTATTGATTTCTCTTGCTAATACGTTAACCTCCTGGGCAAATTTATCATCCTCTGCCATCGCCTCTTGCAAATAGTCAGATACAACTTCTACATCAGTATATGAACCATCTTCAGCAGCATGTAAAGCTTTTTCAGCCTTGGGATTACCCCTTAACTTATCAATAATCTTCTGGCGCAGTTCCTTGGCTTTTTCTAGGGCTACCTCAGTGAACTTTTCTACTGTAGTTTCCGCAGCTTTCGTACCAATAAAAGCTAGGATTGCAATAGTTAGAGGGTCCATATCTGATTAAGTGGAAGTAGGGGATATTAACTATGAGCAAAATGAATAGCTATAGTATAAAGTATTTGTGATCCGGATTAACTCTGATAAGATAAAAAAATTTCCGTTAATTGGCTTAGCTACGTTTAACTCAGTGATGGAACTGGGTGAGTATACCCTTTGGGATGCGATTAGCCCGAAGGGCTACGCTACGCGATCGCATTGAGTACTCAATTCCAGTTTCTGCACCAGCGAAAGTCACAAAACAACCCAAACCACAGTATCTCAGTGGTAGACTGCAAAGAGATCAAAAGTGCAGTCACTAGGGATAAGGCTGTTTGTAAACCCCCCCTTCCAACCTCCTAACCTCCTAACCTTGGCCAATAGGCCACGCTACGCGAACAACCTTACAACCTTCAACCTTCTAACCCTCTAACCTCCTAACCTTGGCCAATAGGCCACGCTACGCGAACAACCTTCAACCTTCAACCTCCTAACCTCCTAACCTTCCAATCCCATTGGTTAAACAACGACTCGACAAATTATTAGTAGACCTTAACCTGTGTGAATCCCGACAGCGAGCTCAGGTGCTGATTCGTGCCGGTGAAGTAATGGTAGATGGACAAATATTAGATAAGCCAGGCACTGAAATTAAGACCACGGCTCAGATTCAGGTCAAAGAGAAACCCCCTTTTGTATCCAGAGGAGGGCAAAAACTTGCCAAAGCCTTGGAGGTATTTGGGATTTCAGTAAACGGACGCATTTGCCTAGATGGTGGCATTTCCACCGGTGGCTTCACCGACTGCTTGCTAAAAGCTGGAGCAAAACAGGTTTATGGTGTTGATGTGGGATATGGACAAGTAGCCTGGAGTCTGCGCAATGACCAGCGGGTGGTGTTGAAAGAACGTACCAACTTACGCTATCTTCAGCCAGCCGACTTGTACGGTGTTTCACCAGTTCCGAATCAGAGTCAAGTCTATGCTGATTTAGGCGTAGTCGATGTTTCGTTTATTTCCTTAACCAAAATTCTTCCTGCTCTGTGGCAACTGCTATCCCCTCCCCGTGAAGTAGTGTTGCTAGTCAAGCCTCAGTTTGAAGTTGGTCGTGACCGTGTCGGGAAAAAAGGAGTAGTCAGGGACCCCAATCACCGTGCGGATGCGATCGCAAACGTTCTAGAATCCACCAAACCACTAGGTTGGCAGTACAAAGGATTAATCTCCTCTCCCATTACTGGCCCCGCCGGGAATATCGAGTACTTACTTTGGCTAGCCATGGATAGTGTATTACCCTATCCCGATTTAGCAGCAATTAGAGAGATTACCAGCAAAATTAAGAATGAAGAATTAAGAATGAAGAATTAAGAATTTAGAATGAAGAATTTAGAATGAAGAATGAAGAATGGTTAAGGGTTAAAGCATAATTCCCAATTCTACATTCTTATAGCGTTTCTCATAGCTATCAGATACACAATATTTTTCACCTATTGCTAGCATGCCTATTGCTAGCATGCCTATTATCTGCTCCCTGCTCCCTGCTCCCTAAAACCCAGACATTTGTATCTCAAAAGTCGTAGAATTTCTATAATTCAAAACTGAGACAACTGAGACAAAAACTGAGACATTTTGCGATTTTATGGCCATTATTATGAAAATTGCAGAGTGTATTGGAGTAACTTGTTAATGTCACACACCACTATTCCAGCAGGACAAACCCAGCAAACAGTTCCCCTTGTTCGCAGAGGTTCCGGAAGGCAAGGGGAGGCAGAGTATACTTCGCCCTATTCCCCATTTCCTATTTCTCCTTCCCTCTTTCCTAAGGATAGTTTTAGATTAGACAGTTTTAAATTAGACCCCAGCCCACCACAGAGATCAAAACCCAGTAAAACACCTAGTCAAAAGGTGGTACAACTAAAGCGGTGGTTAGAGGATTGTTTTGATCCGGGTTGGGAAAACGTGAACACTATCTTACAGAGAAACCTAGAGCGAGATTTCAGTTTTAGAAGTGACTTATTTAACCAATCTAGTACCAAATTCCATACTACAGCAGGAGTGAGAAGAGGTAAGCTACTCGGTACTGAGATCGGCTGGGGTGATCAGCAAGTCGCTTTATTAGTGGAGCTACATCGGACAGAATCACCCAAAATGAATCTATCCATTGAGCTGCATCCCGCTGGTGGTCGAGACCTTCTCCCCAAAGGTTTACAAATTATGGTGCTAGATGAAGAAGAAATAGTGGTGATTCAAGTCCAAGCCAGAGAGACAGAAAATCTTAAGTTGCAAGTTAGTGGCGAAGCAGGAGAATATTTTACCATTAAGTTGGTTTGGAATGATATCAGTATTACAGAAAATTTCTTAATCTGATTGCTTACAAAGAATGAAGAATGAAGAATGAAGAATGAAGAATGAAGAATGAAGAATGAAAAAAAATCCAATTCTAAATTCTAAATCCTAAATTATTAATTCTTCATTCACCATGTCTTGATGCAGTCGCTCATGGGGGAAACCACGGCAGTCGCTCATGGGGGAAACCCCCAAGACCGCGCTGCATCGCTCCCAATAATTTATAAAATTTTCCTGTCGCACTTTCGGTTAAGCATCTTCAGCACTTTGCTCACCAGAAGCTAGCTGCTGATTAACCACAACCATAAACTCCTCTACAGAAGCAATGGTAATTGCCTGTCTGTGCAACATTGTCAAAATCGAGTCATGCTTAATTTGGTTGATTGTTTCCACCAACTCCCTAGGCACATCTTCAAAACGAATCCGAAGTACTTCCAGCAAGGATTCTCGACCTTTTTCCAAAAGGCCGATTTCAATCCCCTCTTGACGAGCAAGGCGTTCAAAACTAGTAACGTAACGCATACTACTCTCCTGTTCATAGCGATGCAGCGCGGTCTTGGGGGTTTCCCCCATGAGCGACTGCATCAAGACAACGTCTAATTTCTTCTGTAAAGCCGGTTTGCCAGCTATCGGGTAAACTAATTAGCCAATCAATTAACCGGAATAACTCTAGGATATCTTGCCTGCCATAGCCCCGTTGATACAAACGTTTTGCAACTTGTAACTTAATCTGATATCGTTGCTGAAGGTCTTGTTTAGTTTGCTGATTAGCCCGATGAGCTGCAACAATTACAGCAAAGGGATTGTTACTTTGCTCCAACACCTCGGACGAATAATCGAGCAGTTTAACCATCGGGAAGCGCAACAACACCTCACACCCCCAAATCGTGTAACTGTATTTATTCGGTCGCCAGGATTTGCTTTCATCAGCTAAAACAGCTAAGCTGACTACTTGACGCCGATATTTGTCAAAAATGCGGTAATTGTACACATAAATCCTCTCAGCAAACACGGATTCGTATTGACTTTGGACTTCCACATGAATTAATACCCAGGTTTCCTGGCCATCGGTGCGCCAAACCTTAACTAATTTGTCTGCTTCCCTAGTGCTAATTTCCCCATCCCGGGCTATTTGTTGGAATTCCTTGTCGAGAAACTCATAGCCTTTATCCCAGTCAATGTTTTCCTCAATTTCGGGGAATAAAAATGCCATAAATGGTTGGAAATATAAGGAAATAGCCTCTTTCCAGGGATTATCGTAGTCTGCACGTTGATTGGTCATAACTTATGGAATAAATTAAGAATTAAGAATTAAGAATTAAGAATTAAAAAAAATCCAATTCTACATTCTACATTCTCAATTCTACATTCCAATAATTTATCAAATTTTACTGTCGCACTTTCGGTTAAGCATCTTCAGCACTTTGTTCACCAGAAGCTAGCTGCTGATTAACCACAACCATAAACTCCTCTACAGAAGCAATGGTAATTGCCTGTCTGTGCAACATTGTCAAAATCGAGTCATGCTTAATTTGGTTGATTGTTTCCACCAACTCCCTAGGCACATCTTCAAAACGAACCCGAAGTACTTCCAGCAGCCATTCTCGACCTTTTTGTATCATCCCCTCTTGACGAGCAAGGCGTTCATAACTAGTAACGTAAGGCATATTACTCTCCTGTTCGTAACGTCTAATTTCTTCGGTAAAGCCGGTTTGCCAGCTATCGGGTAAACTAATTAGCCAATCAATTAACCGGAATAACTCTAGGATATCTTGCCTGCCATAGCCCCGTTGATACAAACGTTTAGCAACTCGTAATTTAATCTGATATCGTTGCTGAACATCTTGTTTAGTTTGCTGATTGGCTCGATGAGCTGCCACAATTACCGCGAAAGGATTGTTACTTTCTTCCAACACCTGGGACGAATAATCCAGCAGTTTAACAATCGGGAAGCGCAACAACACCTCACACCCCCAAATCGTGTAACTGTATTGATTCGGTCGCCAGGATTTGCTTTCATCAGCTAAAACAGCTAGACTGACTACTTGACGCCTATATTTGTCAAAAATGCGGTAAGCGATGCAGCGCGGTCTTGGGGGTTTCCCCCATGAGCGACTGCATCAAGACATTGTACACATAAATCCTCTCAGCAAACACGGATTCGTATTGACTTTGGACTTCCACATGAATTAATACCCAGGTTTCCTGGCCATCGGTGCGCCAAACCTTAACTAATTTGTCTGCTTCCCTAGTGCTAATTTCCCCATCCCGCGCTATCTGTTGGAATTCCTTGTCCAGAAATTCATAGCCTTTGTTCCAGTCAATGTTTTCCTCAATTTCGGGAAACAAAAATGCCATAAATGGTTGGAAATATAAGGAAATTGCCTCTTTCCAGGGATTATCGTAGTCTGCACGTTGATTAGTCATTATTCATGGAATAACTGTTAACAAATTCAGTTTTTTATAACTAATATACTCTTAAGAGTATACCTTATTAATACAGTTAAAATATCAGCTATCAGCTATCAGCTATCAGCTATCAGCTATCAGCTATCAGCTATGCTAAATGCGTTCGCGTAGCGTGACCAAAGGTCAATCGCGTAGCGGCTTTTTGCTGAGCATCGCATTCCCTGTTATTCTGATCCTGCCATGGCGACAACTGCAAAAATAATGAAAAATCAAGAATCAAGAATCAAGAATCAAGAATCAAGAATCAAGAATCAAGAATCAAGAATCAAGAAAAATCCACTTCTAAATTCAAACTTCTAAATTCAAACTTCAAACTTCAAACTTCAAACTTCAAACTTCAAACTTCATCCTATCGCTCCCAACGTTTTTAGAGTTGCTTTTTGTGCCTCAGTTAACCCTCTAACTCCAGTAATATTCATGGCTTCATAGAGTCTAGGAGTTCTCAATATTTTCAGACACTCCCCTGTTTCTACATCCTTTAGTCTTACCGTTTGGTCTTGAGACCCACTGGCCATAATTTGACCATCTACACTGAAGGCGACTGAAGAGACCAGATGGGTATGTCCGGTGCAAATGTCAAGGCACTCCCCTGTGGAAACATCCCAAAGTCTCACGGTTTTGTCAGCACTGCCACTGCTTAGGGTTTTCCCATCGGGACTGAAGGCAACTGACAATACCCAATTGGTATGTCCGGTCAAGGTTTTGCAGCACTTACTCTCACCAATATCCCACAGCTTCACCGTGTGGTCTGTACTGCCACTAGCCAAGAGCTGACCATTGGGACTAAAGGCGACCGAGTGGACTCGATTACTATGTCCGCGCAAAATTCCTACACAGCTTCCGGTCTCACAATTCCATAGCCTCACCGTGTGGTCAGCACTACCACTGGCTAAGGTTTTCCCGTCATTACTGAATGCCACTGAACAGAGTCTATCGGTATGTTCTTGAAACGTTCTGATGCAGTGACCTGTGCTGACATCCCACAGCTTAACCGTCTGGTCGGCACTGCCACTGGCTAAGGTTTTCCCGTCACTACTCAATGCCACTGAAAATACCCAATCAGTATGGCCATGCAGTGTTCTAATGCAGCGACCTGTGCTGACATCCCACAGCCTGATCGTATTGTCTGTACTGCCACTAGCTAAGGTTTTCCTGTCACTACTGAATGCCACTGAATAGACAAAGTCAGTATGTCCGGGCAAGGTTCTGATGCAGCTACTAGTACCATAATCCCATACTCTCACTGTGTAGTCGTTACTGCCACTAGCCAGGATTTGACCGTCACTACTAAACGCAATTGGCATTGCCCAATCCGTATTTCCATACCAAGTTTTCAAGCATTGACCGGTTTGATAATCCCATAGCTTCACCTTTTGGTCTAAACTCACACAAACCAGGGTGTTTCCATAAGGACTAAAGGCTACTGAAAATACCTGATTGCTGTGTCCATGCAAGGTTTTCAAACATTCATTGGTGCTAGTATCCCAGAGCCTAACCATGTGGTCGCCACCGCCACTAGCTAGGGTTTTCCCATCTGGACTAAAGGCCACTGAGTATACACCACCACTATGTCCTGTGTAAGTTCTTAAGCAGCGACCTGTGCTTACCTCCCAAAACTTCACCGTGTGGTCGCCACTGCCACTGGCTAAGATTTTCCCGTCACTGGTGAATGCCACTGACCCGACGCAATCCCTATGACCGGTGCCAGTGTTCAGGCATTCACCAGTGCCACTATCCCAGAATCTCACCGTGTGGTCGTCACTGCTACTGGCTATAGTCTTACCATCTGGACTAAAGGCAACGGATCTAACCCAACTGCTATGTCCGGTGCAAGTGTTGAGACATTCACCAGTGCCACTATCCCAGAGTTTCAAGGTGTGGTCGCCACTGCTACTGACTAGGGTCTTACCATCTGGACTAAAAGCGACTGAACATACCTCATTACTATGTCCGGTACAAGTCTTCAAGCACTTACCGTCACTGACATCCCACAACTTAACGGTGTGATCGGCACTGCAACTGGCTAAAATTTTACCATCATGGCTAAAAGCAAGGTCCCGTACCAAATTGGTATGACCCTCACAGATCAAAACTAGTTTACCGATTGGTACTTCCCACAGGCGAACCTTCCAATCTGTATCACAGGTTGCTAATAGTTTACCATCTGGACTGAATGCTGCTGATAAAATATTTCCTAAGGTTTCCGTAAATACTGAACCGGTCAAGTCAGCATGGGCGAAATTGACATTGTGTAATTTAATTCCCTGTAGGTTAGCTTGCCAAACTGTTAGATTAGAAAAGTCATAGCTGCTTAAATCTACCTGTAATTGGCGCAGTATATTAATTATATTGCCGCAGCTATATGCCGTTTCTTTAGTTATTTTGTTTACCGTGGAAGTTGGGGAGCGCAGCATTGATATAATTTCCAGCAAGTGATTGCTGAGCTGTTTTGTGCAACCAAAACGAGCGAGTAATCTTTCTATAATCGGTTCGAGAATCAGAGAGACTTGACTATCCCGAATATACTCAGGGGCAGTGGCTTTGACTAATGCGTGACTGCGCAACAGAGCAAAGTTTTTACTAGTAATTTCCTCAGGAATTTGCTCAATTAATCGATTAACCATGTATTCCATTACTACAGGTTGTTGGGTAAACCCAGCCGAGGTTTTCTCAATTAATGAGCGCCGTTGTAGAGACCCTAGAGACTGTAAAATGTCAGGAGCGCATCGGTGGCAGAAAACGTCCTGTTCCAACTCTTTAAAAAACACCGGTTCGCGATTAATAGCTAGCCAGTACATCAGCTCTTGTTGTGTAGCACTCAGGCGCTGAAACTGCCGGTCTAGCAAATCCCGAATATCATCAAAAATGAATGAGCCTTGCTTTAAAAAATTCAGGAACTGAGCAATATTGCCATAAAAAAAGTCTCTGACCAGACAAGCCACCATTTTTAAGGCTAAAGGATTGCCAGCATAGTGCTCAATTACGGTCAGCCACTGGGTGTCATCCCCAGCAAAATTTCCTTTTTCCTTCAAGATTTCCTGCCCATCAGTTTCTGATAAGCCTTTGAGTGGGAAACAACGAATGGGTAAGTTTTCCCCCTCTAGGATAATCAAGTCCTGGGGTGGCTCCCGAGACGTGAGCAATAGACAGCTGTGGTGGGCGGTTTCACCAATACTTCTGAGCAGCTCACCGTATTCAGCATATCCTTCTCGATAACTACCGGTGCGATCGCCACTTTGCAGAATCGACTCAACATTATCTAGAACTAGCAAGCAACGCCCTGCTTGTAAATACCGAATCAATCGCAGAATTTTGCCATCCACAGAGGAGGGTAAATTGGTTTCCTGCTGTCCAGACAAAAATTGAATCAGGTCTGCCAGGAGTTCTTCTAGGGGAGGCGCATTGCGTAGAGTGCGCCAAATCACAAACTCAAATTTATCTTCCAGAAGATGGGCTAAGCTGACAGCCACAGAGGTTTTACCAATTCCCCCCATCCCTAGAAGTGTCACCAGGCGGCACTTGTCCTGAAGAATCCATTGCTGTAGGGTGTTGAGTTCCTCAGTACGACCGTAGAAATCTCTTAGTTTTGGTGCTTGTCCCCAATCAACACGTTTAATTTGAGCCACAGTGGGACTCTTGCCGTTATTGATTTGATCTGCTTTAATCTGATCTGGCTCAACAACCTTTTCCCAATCAACCCCTACAGCATCACAAATGGCGATGAAGGTGTCACAGCGAATCGGTTGTCTGGCCCAAAATCGGTTTAAGGTTGCCCTAGAGGTTAAGGCACTGCTAAACCAAGCTTCTGCGGTTTTGTTCCATCTTTTCAGGCGTCTAGCCCGGTCAACCAATTTTAGTCCTAATTCAGAAGCTCGCACTGAATTCTTCATAGGGAAATCTGGTTCTGCTGAGTATCCAAGCCAATTGTTATGCCAAACTCTGAGAGTATCATGAAGTCAATCTGAGACAATTCAAATAATCACCTCAGACAAGGGCACAGGTGACTTCGGAGCCTAGAACAGCAAGGGGTTGAGGACTTTTAAGTTTTTTGAACAGAGTTAATATAATTTAATTTGACTATTGAGCTATCAGCTGCTTAAGATTTTTTGGTGTTATCAAAAATCTTTAAAACCACTAACCGACTCCTGCAATTCCTGAGCTACGGCTACAGTTGAGGTTAAGGAACTTGAAATTTGCCTAGAGGAATCAACGGTACGTTCCGAGAATTGGGCCATATCTTTGATCAACATAGCGATGCTCTGAGTGGTTTCGGTTTGGGAAAGACTCCCTTGGGAAATAGCTGTCACTAGCTGCTCGATCTGGCACGAAGCCGACTTCAGCTGTTTCAGATTCTGCTTAGCTTCCTCAACTCGACTTGTGCCCTTCTCCACCACAGCAGTGCTCTGTTCCATTACCTTCACTAATTGAGATGTTTCTAGCTCTATCTCATCTACTATTTTGTGAATTTCCTGGGTAGCTTTGATCAATTCGTTGGTAAGCTGATTCACTTCTTTGGCAATCACGACAAAACCTTGAATCCCGTTACCAGACCGCGCAGCCTCAATCTCAGCGTTAATAGTCAAAACATTGGTTTGAACTAAGAGCATGTTGCTCAAAGCGACCACCTTAGCAATCTTTTCGGAAGATTTACCTAGCTGCTTCACTTTTGACGTGGTTTCCCCAATCGTATCTCGCAATTCCAACATACTCTCCTGAGTTAGGTTAATAGCACTGCTGCTAGCTTCAACAGTGGTTGTAACTCCATCAACTACTTTCGCCGCCTGATCAGCATTCTCAGCCACTGCTTGAATCGAATCGGTGATTTGGTTCACTGAATCCAGGGTGCGAGTGCTTTCTGAAGCCTGCTTAAGAGCATCTTCTGCTAGTTGAGCGACTACCACCTCGTTGTTTTCCAGTAAGGTATTGACTTGAACCGTTGAGTTGTTGACCTGGGTTACGATAGTTTGGAAACTCTCAATAATGATGTTAAAACCATCAGCAACTTTACCAATTTCATCCAAAGTCACCTCAGAGCGCACTGTCAGATCTCCTTGTGCTGCCCCTTGCAAATTTTCAAGCATTACCAGCAGTTGGTTCTGGAGTGCTTCTTTTTCCTGTCTTTGTTGTTGAGAAATTCTTTGGGTATTTTCGAGGAGATTAGCCTGGTCTAGAGCAAAGCCGAATTGAATCGCCACCTGAGTGAAAAACTTGATCTCCGTTTCCTGCCAAGCTCTTGGCTGTGAACATTTATGGGCAGCCAAAAAGCCAATCAAGTTACCTGCCACTAAAATCGGTGCTACTAAACTGGCTTTAGCTCCACCCAGTAGAGAGGTTTGGCCAAGCCTCTCTAGTTGGGACTGCTGGTAGTAGGTCAACTCACCCTCAAGATTATCAATGGCTAGAACCTGACGTGACTGGTAGTGATCAAGATCCTCTAGGGCAAAATCCAACTCTTCTTTCTGTGTTTGTGGCGCAACAGAGCCATCCAGAGTTACTGAAAGGGCAACCATGGAGCCTTTCTGATTCTGTTCGAGGAGGTAAATGATTGTGCGATCGCACGAGAGCGCTCTTTGAACTCCCAGCACCGTAGCCGCGAAAATCTTTTCCCGTTCTAGAGATTCAAGCATGCTAGCGGTAATCTCATTCAACGTTTGGAAAATGTCCACCGTGGCTTGCTGCTGTTCCAGGAGCAGGGCTTGGGTGAGGGCATCACCAATTTGTCTAGTTAACTGCTGCATCAACTCACGTTCTGACTCCTGCCAACGGTGGGGTTTTGAGCAATCATTCGCGTACAACAAGCCGAAAAGTTCACCCCCAACTATAATTGGCGCAACCAGGCTGGCTACGACACCAAGGCGTTGAAGGAACTGGCCAGGAGCACCAGTTAGAGTCGCTTGTTGAAGGTTCTCGACACTCACAAGCTTCTGCAAGTTAAACTTTGTAATTTCCCCGGTCGTCATTGGTTCGTAAATAGTTTGCCCTAGGGCTTGAACCAAACCAGAATTTACGACCTCCGCTGCAATTATCCCGCTTTTGAAGTCAGGATTAAAGCGATAGATAAACACACGGTCTGTCTTGAGGGCAAGGTGTACCCCATAAACGGAAGTTTGTAGGATATTCTCGAAGTTTAAGGATTGCTGAAGCTGGTTGCTGACTAGCACTAGTGTCCGCGCCTGTTCAGTTTCTTGTTCTTGGTCCTGTAATCGACCTTTGACCCGTGTCACCAGGTTATTAAAGACTTGAGCGAGTAGCTGCGTCTCGGTAGCACCAACCAGTTCCGCCTGAACGTTCAGGTTGCCTGCAATCACCGCTTTGGCAGTATTAGCCAACTGACCCAAGGGTTTTGCTAACTGACGGGATAAAGCTCTGACTACCAAGGTAATAATAATGCCCAGTACCACGAACAAACTAGCAAAGCCTATGGCCGCTTTTCTACCCGCTGCTCTGATTTCACTAAGTTTGATCGAGACGGCCAGAGTCCAATTGCTATCAGGAACTGCAACCAATATATAGTGCCTGGTATTATGATCAAAGGTGGCCAGCTTCAAGTTTGGGAAAAGTTCTGAATTAGCTGACTTTATGGTCAGTCCCTTTTGTTGGACTGTTTGCCCAGTTTCAACAGCTTTGAGCAAAATTTTTAGGTTCTGTACAACTGCTTGATCCTTTTGCCCTAGCAGTTTCTGTGGCTGCTCTTTACTCTTCCCTTGGTAGATGGTATCTACAACAGCCACAGTGTCGTCTTGTTTCAGGGCTAGTAGCTGCATATATTGAGAATCCCCAATTTCCAAATCCTTCAGCAGGTTTTTAAATATGGTGCTGAAAACCGAGGCAGGCAAAACTCCTCTAACAACCCCTAGGAATTCATCAGTTGCTGGATCTGTGATCGCTTTGCTGAACTCAATCACGAACCTATCGTCAGCATCATCAAATTTGGTGTTAATCACCTGCTGACTGGGATAATTTTTTGCCGATTGCCACCAGGCTTCATCCCGTTGGACAAAGTCAGGAGTAGGAGTGTTGTAAGCCACGTTAAACCCGTGCTTTTCGGTAAAAGATATCTCGGTAAAGTCATGAATTGCTGTAGTTTTACGTAAGTAATAATTGAGAGTTTGATTCGGCTGGATTAACCGGGTAGCCGAGAAAGACTCTTCAACCTCGTAGTAGGGTAATTTAGCAAGGTTTTTCACTTGAGACACTTTGGCGGCAGTGCTAGCTGCTTCAACTACTAAAGGGCTAGCGGCCAATGTAGCAGGTATTCTTTTTGCTTCCTCCAAAAATATATAGAAAACTCTGCCCGCAACTAGGGTTTCACCCTCTAATAGTTGCTCAGCTTGCTGTTGGGAGCTGCGGGAAATAGCACTGTAGCTCAATAGTCCAGCCAGACCTAGAGGGGTTAAAACGGCTGGGAGAATGGTCTTCAATAATTGAGTGCGTAGATCAGTACTTGTCCTTTGTGCTTGGGAATTGCTGGGATCGGTGGGTTGACTTGATTGCTGTTCTTGATCTTGGCTTATCCCTTGAGGTGTGACAGGTAATTCCCAGGGAAGTTTTCTTGAAAGAGGCATATGACCGTGACTATTTTTCTTAGAAATATAGCTATAGAGTGTTGAAACGATTTGTGAAAATACAGAACTCCAAAATTATTGGTATTACAGGAATTTTGGCCTAGTGATAATTTACGACCTATTTAAAATTTTTATATTGACTCCAGTTTTTAATCTAACCATATTTATATAGGAAGTCATCTCAGTCAATTGACTAAATTTTGTACCTTAAGACTTACGCCAAGTTACTGACTATACGCTACTTTGAGTAGTTAGTTATTTATAGCTAACTCTACAGGTATAGTTTTTCGGCAGTATTGTGTATACTCGTAACTGCTCACAGTAAAAACTCAGGCTGGCTAGGGTATATCTAAAACTTCATCGAAACTTCATCGAAAATTTATCAAAGTATCCATCACTTGAAATAACTCTTGCCAAAGAAAAAATAATATCTAGTTTAAATTATTTTTCTGATTATTAATATTGAATAATTAAATTAATTTTGATGATTAAAAATCTAGTAAACTTAATAAGTTATCCAAAAATATTAATTAATTTATTAACTGGTGTATCGATTGGTCTTATCCTAGGGCTTACCGCCTGCGAGGATAAAAAGCCTGCAAACCCATCAGTGACACCCGTTGATACTTCCCATCAACAAGTGTCGGACAATACTGTTCGGGTGGGTGTACTTACTATAGATAGCGTGGATTCTGTCAAACAACGGTATCAGCCACTCCTAAACTACCTATCTGGGGTGATTAATCGCCCTTTCTCCTTAGTACCTGTTACCCAAGAAAGTCAATTCATTGAAGTAGCCCAAGGTAATTTGCACTTTACCACCAACAATCCTCTGGCAGCTGTGCAAATCCGTCGGCTCTACGATACGGAGTTTCTACTTACCCACTCTCGACCTCAGGTGGGTACAAAATTTGGTGGTCTGATCATCGTCAGAACCGATAGCAATATCTACAAACTGAAGGATCTGCGGGGTAAGAAGGCAGCCTGCGTGGCTTTTCAAACGGCGGCGGCTGGCTGCACTTTCCAAATCTATCATCTGCTTCAAAATGGTATTGACCCGTTCCTGGACTTCAGCAGTTTTGTGGAAAACAAATCCCAAGACAAGATCGTGCAAGAGGTAGTCAACGGCAAAATTGATGTTGGGTTTATCCGTACAGGTCAATTAGAAAAGATGCTGAACCAAGGCTTGCTGGAAAACCTGGAACAGCTGAGAATCCTAGAGTCAGGTAACGACAAATTCTTCTATACTCATACCACCGATCTATATCCCGAGTGGCCGATTGCTGCAGTTAAGGGTACTGACCCGCAATTAGTGGCAGCAGTGACTGACACGCTTCTGAATATCCCGGCAAACCATCCAGCCCTGGCAGCAGCTAAGATAGAAAAATTTTTACCGGCAGAGGATTATGGCTCCCTGGATAAGCTGATTGAAACATTGAGGCTAAAAAGTTGGAATGCTAAGTAATAAGTATATATAGCAATTCTACGACTTGTGAGGTACAAATATCTGGTTTTTAGGGAGCAGGGAGCAGGGAGCAGGGAGCAGTTAATAGAGAAGAAGCAAAAGCCAATAGTCAAACAGTTATGTGTACCTCATGAGTCCTAGAAACGCTATAGGTTTTAGGTTTTAGGGAACAGGGAACAGGGAACAGGGAACAGGGAACAGGGAACAGGGAAAAATACTGTGTAATTCATTAGCGTATAAACCGCTATAATCAGCTTTCAGTAGTGTATGAAATCCGATAAAGTTTGTAAATCTAAATAGGTAAACAACCAAAATAATTACCCATTACCTGCTCCCTGCTCCCTGCTCCCTGCTCCCTGTTCCCTTTGCTTAGGAAAGCAAGCAAAATAATTACCTAATACCTATTACCTATTACCACTGATTCTAGATTGAGTAAAGTACTAAGCCTAAAACTCCGGCAATCGGGATAATCAACAGCACCTTCACCCGGAACCGCCACAGGGCAACTAAGGCTGCGGCAAAGATCACCAGGCTGCCAAGATGAAATTCAGCACTCCCGGCTACTACCATAGCAGCGGTAATGATCATGCCAATGACGGCAGGACGAATTCCTTTGAGCGCCGCCTGAATCACTGTAGATTCTTTGATATGTTTCAATAAGTGGGAACAGGTTACCATCAGCAGTCCTGGTGGTAAAAAAATTCCTACTGTTGCTACTATTGCTCCGGAAATTCCTTTGACCACATAACCGATGAAGGCAGCGCTGATCAGAATTGGTCCAGGAGTAATTTGTCCGATTGCGATCGCATTAGCAAATTCTGTCTGAGTCACCCAACCGTAAGTATTCACCACCACTTCTTGAATCAGGGGAATGAACACGTAGCCTCCACCAAATAGCATCAGGCTCATGCCGGAAAATGTCACGAATAGTTTCGCGAGGCTGGTTTCCCCCAAAAAGGGTAGGGGAATCATAGAAAGCAAGGGAAAACTCAGCAGGATGAGCAAGGTGACTGACAGCTTCAGCCAGGAAATCCCCTGAATTGACTCCTGAATCGGTTGAGCTTGGGAATTCTCCTGTCCCGAGTGCTTAGTCTCACCTAACCAAAGCCATCCTACCAATCCAGAACCGACCACGACTAGCACAGTAATGTAGAATCCTCCTACTACCTTGAGTAGGACTGCCGCGATTATTGCAATCACTACTTCTCGCCAGCCTTTGATCGCTTTTTTGCTCATGCGCCTGGCGGCACTCAAGATAATCGCTACCACTGCAGGAATAAATCCCGCAAAGGCTTTTTGAAGTGCTGGAATTTCCCCGGCCTGGAGATAAGCAATGGTTAGACCAATTACCAGGATAAAAGAAGGGAGCAACACACCGATGGCACTGACTACAGCCCCATTAGTCCTCCCCAAGCGATAGCCCACATAGGCTACTACATTAGCAGCAACTGGACCAGGTAAAACAGTGGCTAAGGAAATGCCGTCCAGCATATCTTCATGGGTGAGGAGTTTGTGCCGCCGCACCATCCGATTCTCCACTACGGAAATCAGAGCCATGAAACCGCCAAACGCTGTACTTCCGATCTTGAAAAAGTTCCAGAACAGAAACCAAAGGGATACCGACTCGGAATTTTCCGAGTTTACATGCAGTTTTTTTAACATAGTCAGTTATTTAAGCCACTACGGTCTGACGTGCTTTAATCTCTTTGAGCAGAGTGGCTTGGCGATCCCGTCGCTTTAAGTCCTCAGGATCCATCGTTTGGCGTACCTCTGCTTTTAAGCTTTGATTAATCGCATTAAATTTAGCGATCGCAGTGCTGCTGAATTTGATTTCTTTACCTTGAAGAATTCCAAACCGTTCGTAACCGAGAGCATCAAGTACATCCCCCGCCACTAATTCAAAAATCAGGATTTCCTCATCCGTAGCTTCCTGGAGAAACTTCTTAGTGTTTTGCTTAATTACAGGTTGCGTGACATTAGTCCATAAGGAGCTAGACGTTGCAGCATTCGAGGCTTCCTGGGATTGATGGAAATCCAGCATCAAATGAGTATACTGCACGCCTAGGAAATTACACAGATCCTGCAAAGTCGTCTCAGGAGAGCTGATAAGGGTTTCATAACTGATACTGAAAAACCTCTCCGGACTTAGGCGAGAGCGCATCTGGAGTGCTAAACGCTGGGCTTTTGCCCATTCTTGAGCAATATGGTAGAAGTGCTTTTCCCCAACCACTGCCTTCTTAAAAGAAAGCGCTACATCTCGACCATCCCGGTACAAATAGATAAATTTAGCGTTTTCCAAGTAAGCGGTAATCTCTGGCAGGTAGTAAACGTTGGCTAAACTTTTGCAACACCATTGCTGTGCTCCCCAAGTTTGTGCCATAATATCGTAAACAGAGGCAAATATCGCCACCAAAGACCGCTCTCGGCAAAGGGAAATAACGTCCTTTGTATTTAAATTCACACCCTCCCAAGGGACGGGATTGAGTTCCACTAAACGACACACATCATTGACTAATAGGGTAAAGGTGTCCGTTTGACTCAAATCCCCATAGGTAGGTAGTAATGGCATCATCCGCTGCAATATGTGAGGGGAGTGGGGAGCAGCGAGATCACCAATCTGATTCAACATCAGGCGCAATAAATTAGAGCCTGAGCGTTGGGTGCCGATCATAAAAATAGACATAACTTTGAGCTATCCTCATCACTGAATTCCAATTGCTGACCTTGATCACCGATTAAGTAGAAGCAGCCATCAGAAAACGTTGTGGTTGCAATGCAGCACAATAAAAGCTTGGTCTTCACCAAACCAACTCTCCCTAGCTGTGAGTGGAGCGGTGTTTAGCTAACTAACCGTAAGCATTAAGCTCTCAGCTCTCAGCTCTCAGCTCTCAGCTCTCAGCTCTCAGCTCTCAGCTCTCAGCTCTCAGCTCTCAGCCAAAGGCCTGTGGCCAAGGTACACGGAACTGTTTATGCCCATAGCACACGCTACACCGAACAGCTTTTGAATAAAATAAGCTGTTCGCCCAGAGTGAGCCAAAAGCTGACGGCTGACGGCTGACGGCTGACGGCTGACGGCTGTTGGCGTAGCCTGCGCGTAGCGCATATGCTTACAAATTGTTTAACAACCGATAAGCGCGTTTATATCTTGGTCGTAAACAAAATTATTGCCGGAAAAAGCAAAAGCTAAGAGGCAAAAGTCAAGAGGGGAAAGAGATACAGATTTTTATTGGACAATAAAAAAAGACCTGCTATGTTTACATCTGATTTATAAATCCTATAAACCAGATCACACCTTCGTTAACTGATTACCCTATCCCGGATAACAGCCGAAAATTAAGCACTATCACTCAAGTAGATAGGTTAAATGATTGACATTAAGACTGTAGGTTGATGAGGTGATGGGAGAATAATACCAAGTTCGGTTGAATACCGATAATAACAGTGTGGGGAGATGGGGAGATGGGGAGATGGGGCTACTCGCA